>JBDSWG010000120.1:0-5199 GCA_039926825.1 Ferruginibacter sp. | reverse complement strand
TTTTTTACATAATCTCCAACAACATCTACCTGTATTATAATAGTAATTGCAATAAATATGAGGTAACAAACGAAGTCGAAGGTGCGTTCCACCAGGATGGACCCTACGAGTTTATCAACTTTCAATTTTTCATACCGGGCCAGCAACGAACATTTAAGGATTTCACCCAGCCGGGGCACGGCAGAGTTTGCGAGATAACCAACCATGGTTACGGCAAAAACATTTTTTAAAGCAGGATGATAACCTAAGGGTTCCAGCAATAATTTCCATCGCATGCTGCGGCTTATGTGGCTGAGGAGGCTCATAACAATAACCGGTAAAATGATCCAATAATCAGCAGAGCTGAACGACCGGTAAAATTCCTCTTTTTCCAGCGGAGACATGGATTTCAATTGCCACCAGACCAACAGGAGCCCCGCTGCCAGGAAAATAAAATATTGTAAAAAGGAAAAAATCTTCTTCAGCATACGCATACAAGTTACAATGGTTTACGGGTAAACGCAGTTTTCAGTTCAGGGCCATATTATCTATCAGCCGGATATTGCCAATCGTAGCCGCTGCAAGGGCAATGGCTATGCGGCCAGGTACAAGTTTGTTTAACGATTGTAAAGTTTCTGCATCTGCAATCACCAGGTAGTCTACGTTAAAACCTTTACCAACCAGCATTTCAATATTTAGTTTTATTAATTGTTCCAGGTTCTCTGAAATAATATTTTCTTTTATATTTTCCAATGCCTGGGAAATGGCAGGTGCTATAGCCCTTTGCTCCGGGGAAAGGCGAATATTCCGACTGCTCTTGGCCAGGCCATCATCTTCCCTAACTGTCTGGCATAACCGCACCTTAGCCTCGTGCCCGGTGACTTCAATCATTTTAGTAATTACCAGGCATTGCTGGTAATCTTTCAAGCCCAGGTAAAGCCTGCCGGGCTTTACAATTTTCAGGAGCCGGTCCACCACCTGGCAGACACCCTGGTAATGACCGGGGCGAAATTTGCCTTCCAGCATATTCTCCAGGTTTCCTAATGGGTAAACAGGTGCCTGGTATGCCGGGGGATAGATTTCTTCAACTTCCGGAAGAAACAGAATATCGCAGCCTGCAGCTTCCAGCCTGGCTACATCCTGCTCTACAGTTACGGGGTACCTGGCAAAATCTTCGGCATTATTAAACTGCGTGGGGTTCACAAAAATACTTACCACGGAAAACTCATTTTCTTGCCGGCTTTGCTGCAGCAGGGCAATATGGCCATTGTGAAGGGCACCCATAGTAGGAACAAAACCCGAATTTTGAAGGGTAAGTTGTCGCTTTTGCCGGATTTCTTCCAACCCTTTCGCTGTTCTTATAATAATCATATTGATGACAGTTAAAGGCCAGAAAGCCTTGTCGTTGTATATTTTAAGAAAATTTCAATACCTTTGCAGCCCTTTTGAAAGAAACCTTTCCTGAAGTATTAATATCGTCGTAAATGTCTACAAAGAAAAGAATTTTATTTATTGCCAATGAAATGTCTCCTTACCTCGAGCTCACGGATTTTGCAGAGATAGCGAATAAGCTGGCAGTACTATCTAATGATAATAACATGGAGGTGCGGTGCATAATGCCTCGTTTCGGGGTTATAAATGAGCGCCGTCACAGGCTTCATGAGGTCGTTAGGCTATCCGGAATTAATGTAACCATAGATAATGATGACTATCCTTTAATTATTAAAGTAGCATCACTTCCTAATGCCCGCCTGCAGGTTTACTTCCTGGATAATGAGGATTTTTTCAAACGTAAATCGGTATTTGCTGATGATAAAGAAAACTGGTTTGATGATAATGGATTGCGCACAGTTTTATTTTGCAAAGGCGCACTGGAAACCGTGAAAAAATTTGGCTGGCCCCCGGACATTATCCATTGCAGCGGATGGATGACAGGTTTAATTCCCATGTTCATAAAAACTGCTTATAAAAAAGAACCTGTATTCAGCCATAGTAAAATTATATATACAATAGGCCAGCAGACTTTTGAGGATAAGCTGGGTGCTGATTTTCTGAAACTCGCTACCATCAATGATCACATTACCAAAAAAGAATTGGAACCTTTTAAAGAAGGCACCAACCAGGCGATGTTTAAAGGCGGGGCAACCTTTGCGGATGCTATAACTTTTGGTAGTGCAGATATAGATAAAAAGTTGGCAGATGAATTTTCTAAAGTGAAAGGTAAGCCTGTGTTGAAGTATGATGAAGAGTCTGATTTAACAGACTATTTACAATTATATGCCGACCTTGCCAAGTAGTATTCAACCAACCCATTACTAAACAATTTCCCGTGCTGAAAAGATTTTCTCCGGCTACTTGTGCAATCATTTCCTGTACTATTATTTTTATTGCGAGCTGTACCAAATTAGACACTACTAACCTGGGTGCAGATATTATTCCTCCTGTAGATAACATTAATACTTTTGCAGATACTTTTAATATTACCAGTACCCAGGGCTTCTTTGATGATACCATTAAAATAACCCGTGATGAAGATCATGTGTTGGGGCGCATCAATAATGATCCCTTGTTTGGTACCACGCAGGCCAACATTTACCTGCAGTTAAAGCCTTCTTTTTATCCCTATTATTATGGTAATGCCGGAGATACAGTCAAAGGGTATAGTAATGTTGGGGTAGATTCAGTTGTTTTATGTTTTGCTTATAAAGGCTCCTGGGGCGATACCAATGAAATACAGCGACTGGAAGTAAGGGAAATTCTGGATAATTCTTTTAATGATTCTTTTTACCTGGCGCATAGCATAAAATATAAGCCCAGTAATCTTGGAGCAACATTGGGCACAAAAGATGTTTTTATTCCTTCCTTAAAGCAGCAGGTAAAATTTGCTAATGATAAAGATTCCTCTACATACCAAATAAGGATAAAGCTCAGTAGTACATATGCCAACAGGTTATTTGGGTATGACAGCCTTCCTAATAGTATTAATAATGCCTATTTCAACGATTCTATTTATCGTACTTTCAACAAAGGCCTTGCAGTAACGGCAATAGGGGGGTTAGGCCAGGGTAATTCACTCATGTACATTTCTCTTACAGATGCAAAGACCAGGCTTGAGGTGCATTACCGCCGCCGTTTAAAAGCCACTGGCGCAGTGGATACCACTTATACAAACCTATCTCTCGTATCGGCACAATTCGGTGCGAATCCTCCTTCTGCTTCAGCTAATTATATTGCCCGCAATTATTCCGGTGCACCTATTCAGAACGCGGGAGCTGGCGCTCACTATTTACAAACTACACCCGGCACTTATGTGAATATGAAAATTGCCAGCCTGGCCATTTTATCAGGCAGGATAATTCACCGGGCACAAATCAGCATTGAGCAGATACCGGATAATGTGTATTACGATAGTGCTTTTTCGGTGCCGCCTTATCTCTATGTGGACCTTATTGATACTACTGCTACGCCGCAGTGGAAACCAATCTATTATGATCTTAGTCCCTACGCTGGTTATAACCCGGATGATAAAACCGGTTTTTATTATTTCCCTGCCGGCGGTGTAGATCATACTTATTTCGGTGATTTTGCACGTACTAAAACGAATGCTCTTGGCCAGGTAGTGAAATATTATGATTTGAATATAACGCGTTATGTTCAGCGTATGATTATTACAAATGGTACGAATTATAATATGCGTCTTTTTGCACCGTATAAATTTATTTACCCGCAATTCAAAACGCCAGAATTTGCTGCTGTATATACCCTCTATAATAATCCGTTGGCATATGGCCGTATCAAAATTAAAAGCGGGGATTATCCCGATAGCCGCGTAAAACTGCGGGTGGTCGTTATTTCATCCAAATCATAAAATAACTTTTATACACAACTGTGCTTTGATTTCTCAAAGCACTTTTTTTTATACCGTACAGCCTTATCTTTGCAATCTTAAAAAAAAAATATGCCTTATTTATTTACATCAGAGTCTGTGAGTGAAGGACATCCTGATAAAGTTGCCGACCAGATTAGTGATGCCTTAATTGATAATTTTCTCGCATTTGATCCGGAAAGTAAAGTAGCCTGTGAAACGCTGGTAACCACAGGGCAGGTCATTTTAGCTGGTGAGGTAAAAAGTAAAGCTTACCTCGATGTTCAGGAAATAGCCCGTGGTGTTATCCGTAAGATTGGATATACCAAAAGTGAATATATGTTTGAAGCCAATTCCTGTGGTATCCTTTCTGCCATTCATGAGCAATCTGGTGATATTAACCAGGGCGTAGACAAAAAGAAGAAAGAAGAGCAGGGTGCCGGTGACCAGGGAATGATGTTTGGCTATGCCACAAATGAGACGGATAATTACATGCCACTTGCTTTAGACCTGGCACATTATATTTTACTGGAACTTGCAGCTGTGCGCCGGGAAATGAAGGAAATAAAATATCTGCGTCCCGATGCAAAAAGCCAGGTAACGCTGGAATACGATGACAATAACAACCCCGTACGCATAGACGCTATTGTGGTATCTACCCAGCACGATGATTTTGGCAGTGATGAGAAGATGCTGGCTAAAATAAAAAAAGACATCATCAACATCGTTATTCCGCGGGTAAAAATGAAATACCCGAAATACAACCACCTCTTCAATAATAAAATTACATATCACATAAATCCAACGGGTAAATTTGTTATCGGTGGCCCGCATGGTGACACCGGCCTAACCGGCAGGAAAATTATCGTGGATACTTATGGTGGTAAAGGTGCACATGGTGGTGGCGCTTTCAGCGGTAAAGATCCCAGCAAGGTAGATCGCTCTGCGGCGTATGCAACCCGCCATATTGCCAAGAACCTGGTAGCTGCCGGGCTCTGCGATGAAGTACTGGTGCAGGTTTCTTATGCCATTGGTGTAGCACAGCCAACCAGCATTAATATTGTAACATACGGTACCGCCAAAGTTGAAATGACAGATGGCGAAATTGCAAAGAAGGTTATGACCATGCCCTGCTTCGATATGCGCCCATATTTCATTGAGCAAAGGTTGAAACTGCGTAATCCTATTTATAGCGAAACAGCGGCTTACGGGCACATGGGCCGCAAAAATGAAACGGTAGAAAAAACTTTTTATTCCCCCGACGGTAAATCAATAAAGAAAAAAGTGGAACTGTTTACCTGGGAAAAACTGGACGCCGTGAAAGATGTAAAAAAAGTGTTTGGCATAAAATAAAA
>JBDSWG010000119.1:0-5398 GCA_039926825.1 Ferruginibacter sp. | reverse complement strand
TATGATTTTCGGACTTGCGGTTTTTTGCCGGAAAATAATTTCTATAAATAAGCAGCGTTTAAAAAATATTTACTATTTTTTCCATCAGAATACATTTTACATTTTTTCATCTATAATTATTGCTTATGAAAAGTAAATTTTTTTTACTGTGGATGGTAATGGGTGTGTTATTTAGCATGCCTGCCTTCAGCCAGGCCAGGCTATTAAGTGGCACCATCAATGACTTGAAAGGTAATCCTGTACCAAGAGCATCCGTTACGGTAAAAGGAAGTGCTACGGGTACTTCTGCCGATGATAACGGTAATTTTTCTATCAGCGTACCAGGCAATAAAGCGGTACTCGTTATTTCCTCTGCAGGTTTTCAAACCCAGGAAATAACGGTTGGCAATAATACCCAACTCAGAATCACGCTCGGCGAAACCGCGGCCATGAGTGAAGTGGTTGTAACTGCCCTGGGAATAACCCGGAGCCAAAAATCACTTGGCTATTCAACCCAAACGATAAGTGGCGAAAACCTTACCCTCACCAAAGAACAAAATGTGCTGGGTTCCCTGGCGGGCAAGATTGCCGGTGTGCAGGTGGTGGGTTCTTCCGGTGCCAGCCTGGGTGGTACACAAAAAATAAAATTACGTGGCGTAAATTCTATCAATGGCAATGACCAGCCTTTGATTGTAGTGGATGGAACGCCAATCTCCAATTCAAATTTTTCAGGTTCCAATGGCAATG
Organism: Ferruginibacter sp.; assembly: GCA_039926825.1. Taxonomy (GTDB): domain Bacteria; phylum Bacteroidota; class Bacteroidia; order Chitinophagales; family Chitinophagaceae; genus Ferruginibacter. The sequence goes on along the minus strand of JBDSWG010000119.1, from coordinate 4,672 downwards.
GCCCAGACCTGGGTAACATTGCGCAGGATGTAAATCCGGATGATATAGAATCTATCAATGTTTTAAAAGGGCCAACTGCAGCGGCATTGTATGGCTCAAGGGGCCAATACGGTGTTATCATGATAACCACAAAAAAAGGAAAAAAGGGCAGTAAAAAAGTTGAAATTCAATACAGCTCTGCATTTTCAATAGAAAAAGCGGGCAACTTTATGCCCCTGCAAAATCTTTATGGTGTTGGGAACGACCAGAATTTCAGAACGCTGGCTAATGGCGATAAGTTTGTAAACGGTAATGATGAAAGCTGGGGGCCAAAAATGGATGGTACACCCGTGCGGATGTATTACAGCTTTTACGCTCAGGATCCTGAATTCGGGAAACTGACACCCTTTGTTCCACATCCATCTAATGTGCAGGATTATTTTGAAAAGGGATATAATATAAATAATAATCTTTCTGTAGCAGGTGGTAATGAAAATATGACTTACAGGCTGAGCTATAACAATGGATACATTAAAGGTGTGATGCCGGGTACATCCTTAAAAAGAAATAATATTGGCCTGAATTCATCTCTGGATATAACCAAAAAATTACGGGTAGGCATAAACGCAAACTTCTCCAACAATAAGGCCGTGCGGCCTTCGCAAGGATACCAAGGCACGGCTACCGGCCAGGTACAATGGTTCCAGCGTAATATTGATATGAACCGATTAAAAAACTACCGTTACGCAGATGGTACTATTATGAACTGGAATGTAAACCCTACCAGTGCAGGCCTTATCACCAATACCAATAACCGGCCAAGCGACTGGAACAATCCTTATTTTGATGCTTATGCTAACAGTAATGATGATAACCGGGACAGGATTTTAGGAGATGTAAACCTTAGCTATACGGTGCTCCCTGGTCTGAAATTGAGTGGTTTCCTGCGGGCTGATATGTACACGCAAAACATATCTCATAAAGAAGCCCTCGGCGGAAGATTAGACGAAGGATATTCCGTAGGGAAATACCAGGGCAAGGATTTTAATTACGAATTTCTCGGTCAATATTCAAAGCTGTTTGGAAATGTTTCATTCAACCTGAATGTTGGTGCAAATAAGTACACCGTAAATTTCACATCTGTTAGCGGAAGTACTGTGGGCGGCCTTTCCAGCCCGGCATTTTACAGTCTTGCCGGCTCTAAAGACAGGCCCAATATTTCTTCATTTCTGCGCCGCAAAGAAATAAGAAGTGTATATGGCATGGCGTCATTTGGCTTTAAGGATATTTATTTTTTAGATGCATCCATTCGTAACGATGTATCCTCCGCCTTGCCCATTAATAATAATTCTTATTCCTACCCATCCGTTTCGGGCAGCATAGTTTTCAGTGAACTTTTAAAATGGCAACCTTTATCATTTGGAAAAATAAGGGCCAGTTATGCCGTAGCAGGTTCAGACCTTGCCCCTTATCAAACTGGTAGCAGCTTTAATATTGGAACAGTATATACAGGTGCAGCCGCTACCATAAATCCTATTTCCGTACCTGATGTTTTGTTCAACGCTGGCATTAAACCGTCGTTTGCAAACTCTGTTGAATTAGGTTTCGATTTGAAATTTTTGAAGAACCGCGTTGGGCTGGACTTTACCTATTATAACCAGGGTAATAAAAACCAAATCATTAACCTGGATGTATCCGGTGCCAGCGGCGTTTCAGCTTATATAGTGAATGCAGGCCTGATTGAGAATAAGGGAATAGAATTATCCCTGAATGCCCAGCCAATTGTTTCCAGGATATTTACCTGGAATACGACCCTGAACTACGCAAGAAACAAGAGCATGGTAAAAGAACTGTACCCCGGTATCAACGTATATCAACTGGATAACAATGTTTATTCCAGTGTACCCATTTTTTTAAATGCTACAGTAAATGAACCTTTCGGCACTTTGGTGGGCCAGGCTTATTTAAGAGATGCGGGCACGGGCAAAATTATGCTGGATGCCAATAACCTGCCCCGGTTTGAAACCAATCACAACTTTGGGAGCGTACTGCCAAAATTCACCGGCGGATTTTTAAATACGTTTAAAATATTTAATGTAGACCTGAGTGCTATGATTGACTTTCAGAGTGGAGGACAGTTCTTTAGCTGGAGTAAAATGCTGGCGGTAAAATCCGGACAGGCTGCAGAGACTGCTGTGCTGAATGATAAGGGTTTCAATGTAAGAGAACCGGTTGCCAGTGGAGGAGGTGTGAAAGTAAATGGCATTTCAACAGCCACAGGCCAGGAGGTTACGGCTTATGTAGATGCCCGTTCTTATTTCCGGAGTACCCTTGGCACCCGCATTTATGAAGAATGGCTTTTTGATGCTTCTTATGTAAAACTCCGGGAGGTTAGTCTGGGTTATACTTTCGGCAATAATCTTTTAGGAAAAACGCCTTTAAAAACGGCCAGGATTGCTGTTATTGCACGCAACCCGGCAATGCTTTGGCAAAAAGCACCCAAGGGACTGGAACCCTCTGAACTATCCTCTGGCAGCGGTTCTATCAGCTGGCTGGAAAAAGGAGAATTTCAAACCGTCCGCTCCTATGGTGTAAGCTTAAACCTAACATTCTAAATTTACTTTTATGAAAAAAATACATCCTCTTTTATATATCATTATCGCTGTGGTTTTTGCGGCCGGTTGTAAAAAATTTGACGGAAGTTTAAATGTAGATCCTAACCGGCCTACTGCTGCTTCAGGGACTCAGCTTATCGCTAGTGCTGAACGATCTTTGCCGGATATCAGCTCCACACCTTTCGGTGTCCATTACCCGCAGTATTTATCTAACACTTCCTTCCCGGATAATTCACGGTACACCACCGTTAGTTTTAATTTCAGCGGCTGGTACACCGGCCCTTTAATGGACCTGGAAACAGTTATAAAATCTACCAGTTTAAATGCTACTGAAGGCCCCGTAGCCAACCAGGTAGCCGTCGCAAAAATTCTTAAGTCATATATCACCTGGTTCCTTACAGATCGTTGGGGAGATATACCTTATTCCGATGCGCTGAAGGGAGTGGAAAATTTTACGCCAAAATATGACAAGCAACAGGATATCTATAACAGTCTTTTTACCTTGCTGGATGAAGCCAATGCGGGCTTTGTACCGGGCAATATCAAAAATGACATCATGTATAATGGCGATGTAAACCGGTGGAAAAAGCTAGGCAATACAATTCACATGTTAATGGCGCTCCGCCTTTCAAATGTGGACCCGGCAAAAGGCGCCCTGGAATTTAATAAAGCAGTAACCAATGGCATCATGATTTCTAACACGGATAATTTTGCCTATCCACACCTGGCAGATGCCGCCAATGAAAACTTCTGGTACACACAGATGAATCGTATGGGCAGGCTGTGGTATGCAGTAAGCAAACCCATGATAGATACATTGCTCTCTGTAAATGATCCCCGGTTACCCATATTTGCCAACAAGGCAACTTCCGGTACTAACACAGGGAATTATGTGGGCTTGCCTTATGGACAAACGGCTACGGTTACCCCAGGAAATTATTCTTTACTGGGAGATAAACTTCGCCTGCAAAATGCACCTGTATACCTGGTTACTTATGCCCAGGCATTATTTGCAATGGCAGAAGCGGCCAAAAGAGGATGGATACCGGGCGCAGATGCCACGGCCAAAACAAATTATGATTTAGCCGTTACCAATTCCATTATTCAATGGACAGGGAGCAATACCGGCGCAGCCACTTTGCTGGCGCAACCGAGTGTAGCATATGATGCTGCTACGGCCATAAAACAAATTGCAGTACAACGCTGGATACATTTATTCCTGAATGGCTATGAGGCATGGGCGGAATGGAGGAGAACAGGCTATCCTATTCTTACAGCAGCTCCGGGGGCTAATGGCAATCTAATACCACGCCGGGAAGGTTACCCGCTGATAGAGCGCTCTAACAATACAACCAATTATAATGCTGCCGTGGCTGCATTTCCTTATGGCGGCGCAGATGATTTAAATGCAAGGGTATGGTGGGATAAACCCTGATCTTAATTTTAAAAAAGTAAATAGCCGCCCTGAAAAAGGCGGCTATTTTTTTTCAGTAACTTACTGCTAAGGGCATGCATGGTCATCCTTTATAAATGAATACCCTGTGATAATTACCTTTATGCACTCCAGTCGAACTGGTCTTTACCCATGATGATAAATCTTCCAAGTGACTATTTCGCTTACTCCTAATCGTTAGTTTATGAAAAGTCCGGAATTAGTTCCGTCGGACGAAGTTTTTTAAGGCGTGTATGAGGCACCCTATAAAAAGTTTTTGTCTATTTTAAAATCACTGTTTCATCATGGAAATATTAAAAAGCAGATTTATGACTTTCCTCCCTGTGCGAATGCTTCCTGGTCTCTTTTAAAATATAAAACACCAGAATGCTGTTTAAAATCAACTGGCAACGGTACTGAAATTTCCATCAGCACTTGTTTAAAAGGTTATTATCATCAAAAAAAACCGGGCTCTGCAAAAGAACCCGGTTTTGAATAAATTTAATTTTGGTTTACATTTTTAGGATTAGGTAGAATAATGATAAAGAGTTCTTAATACAGGATATGGGTGAGGTATTTGATTCATCATGTTTACAATTACTTTGTGAAAAATGACCTTTCTGTTATTCCTTCTGTTAAATCTAAA
>JBDSWG010000118.1:0-5380 GCA_039926825.1 Ferruginibacter sp. | reverse complement strand
ATTAATCTTAAGACAAATAGAGCCCAATAGCTTTCCCCACTCTCCACTCCAAAAAAACACAAATAAAAAAGCGATTAAGCTAAAAATTGATTTTAGCTTAATCGCTTTACCAGTTCTCTTCTAAAAGGAGAGACTTTTTCAGTACCCTCCCAAAGAGTGGCAATTTTTTTTGTCTGTTTTCTAAACTCAAAAGGAGATTAAATGAACTTTAAAGCGGGGGTATTCAACAAGACAGATTAATTTATAATTATTTAAAAGAACGGGAGTAAGACTACTCCCGTTTTACCCTAATAAAACCCTAAACCAGCAAAAATTTATCGTGTCACCAATCCTTCTTCACTAATATATAATTCTTTTTGTTTTTCATTTTGTAAAACAACGGCTTTGTAATACGGCGCAATGCCTGGAATTTCAATCTTTGTAAGTTCCTGCAAATTTGCGTCCGCATATTTTGCTTTCAATGCGTTGCTGATTACTTCAGGTACTGAACTAGTAATATCCAATGTTGTCTTAGATTTCAGTAAGGTGCCGTTTTTACTATATTCAACTTCCTGATTCTGAGCAGTCGCATTCGAAAATTTAGCCACATAATTACCAGTATAGCCAGTAGACCATTTGGTTTTTTCAGCACCTTCATAATTCGTGGAAAATGAAGAGGTTACTTCAACCGGAACATTTATTTTAGAAACCTTTGCCTTCTTTTTCTGGGCTGTTGCAGAAAATACAAGGAACAGAGAAGCAAATAAAAATAAGATGGTGTTTTTCATAAATTAACATTAAATCATAGGTGAAATTGATAGCGAGCATGCATTTACGAATACTGTGCCAAGCCATTGTTATAACCCAATATGAGAAAATATTTTCTCCTAAAATTTTGTGAATAAAGTATTTTTATAATATCATAATCCTGGAAAATACTCTCACTTCACTATTCTCTTCGTCTTATCTTAACTTTGCCGCCTTATTTTAAGTGAATGACAAGCAGGTACAAGGAATATAAACAACTGGATTTACCGGGAATTGGTAATGAAATACTGGCATTTTGGAATGAGATCGGGGCTTTTGAAAAAAGTGTTGAAGAAAAAGAAGGTTCCCCAGCATTTGTATTTTTTGAAGGGCCGCCCAGTGCCAATGGAATGCCGGGTATTCATCACGTTATTTCACGCACACTTAAAGACCTTGTTTGCCGCTATAAAACCATGCAAGGCTTCCAGGTGAAAAGAAAAGGTGGCTGGGATACCCATGGCCTCCCGGTAGAACTTGGTGTAGAAAAACTGTTGGGCATAAGAAAAGAAGATATTGGTAAAAGCATATCCGTGGAAGCCTATAACCTCAAATGCCGCGAGGTGGTAATGCAGTATAAAGATCAATGGGATGATATAACACGGAAAATGGGTTATTGGGTTGATTTGAAAGATCCGTACATCACGTTTGATAATAAATATATTGAAACGCTTTGGTGGTGCCTCTCCACTTTGTATAAAAAGGGTTATCTCTATGAAAGTGTTTCCATACAACCTTATTCACCTGCTGCGGGTACTGGCCTGAGCAGTCATGAACTAAACCAGCCCGGCACATATAAAGATGTAAAAGATACTTCAGCCGTAGCCATGTTTCTCCTGGAAGAAAAAAATAACCACCCGTCATTGCTAAAAATCAATGAATTGGTGAGTGCCTTCCCGGATGGGCACGAAGTGTTCTTCCTTGCATGGACCACAACGCCCTGGACGCTACCATCAAACCTGGGCCTTACTGTAGGCCCGGGAATAGAATATGTATTGGTTAGAACCATCAATCCTTATACGCACCTAACCGTAAACGTTATTCTCGCAAAAAATCTTGTTTCTAAATATTTTAAAGCCGAGAATGAAAATACCAGCCTGGAGGAATATCAGAAGGATGGCAAAAACATTCCCTGGTCATTATTGGGCAGATTAACCGGGAAAGAACTGGAAGGCCTGCACTACCAGCAACTGATGCCTTCTGAAGCTAATACAGACCAGGTAATAGATGATTTAACCCCTGGCGCAGAACCATTCAAAATAATCACCGGCGATTTTGTAACCACGGAAGATGGAACCGGTATCGTACATACTTCCCCGGCATTTGGTGCAGATGATTTTAAAGCGGGAAGAAAAAATAACCTGGGCATCCTCACCTTGGTGGATAAAGAAGGGAAATTTGTTGAAGGCGTGGGCGAATTCAGCGGGCGCTTTGTGAAAAATTATAAAGACGAGCCGGATTATGCTGATGTGAATATTGACATTGCTGTTAAACTAAAAAAAGAAAACCGCGCTTTCCGGGTTGAAAAATACGAGCATAATTACCCCCATTGCTGGCGCACAGATAAGCCTATTATTTATTACCCACTGGATGCCTGGTTTATAAAAACCACGGCAGTAAAAGATCGGATGATAGAGTTAAACAAAACCATAAACTGGAAGCCTGCCTCCACAGGCACGGGGCGCTTTGGTAACTGGCTGGAGAATATGGTGGACTGGAACCTGAGCCGCAGCCGGTTTTGGGGTACTCCTTTGCCCATCTGGAAAACTGAAGATAGCAGCGAAGAAAAATGTATCGGTAGCATAGAAGAATTGAATACCTGCATACGGGAAGCTAACGCAAAACTCGGTAGTGATATTAATGCGCATTACCTGCACGAAGGCATTTTAGATTTACATAAACCATATGTAGATGATATTATTTTAGTGAGTGATAAAGGCCTGCCGATGAAGCGGGTTTCTGACCTGGTAGATGTTTGGTTCGACAGTGGTGCTATGCCCTACGCACAATGGCATTATCCTTTTGAAAATAAAGAAGATTTCTCCAGCCGCTTTCCCGCAGATTTTATTGCCGAAGGCGTAGACCAGACGCGGGGCTGGTTTTATACTTTACATGCATTGGGTGTGTTATTATTCGATAGTGTCGCCTATAAAAATGTAGTGAGTAATGGCCTGGTGCTGGATAAGAATGGTAATAAAATGAGTAAGCGCCTGGGCAACGTGGTGGACCCCTTTGTCACCATTGATAATTATGGCCCGGATGCTACCCGCTGGTACCTCATAACCAATGCTTCACCCTGGGACAGCCTCAAGTTTGATGCCTCCGGCATAAAGGAAGTGCAACGAAAGTTCTTCGGCACACTGTATAATACTTACCAATTTTTTGCTTTGTATGCCAATGTAGATAATTTTCATTTTGAAGAAGCCTACATCAAGGTAGACGAAAGGCCGGAAATAGATCAATGGATACTTTCCTCCCTGAATACGCTGGTGAAAAATGTAACAGACAACATGGATGCTTATGAGCCAACACAGGCCGGAAGGGATATAGAATATTTTACTGATGCCCTGTTGAGTAACTGGTATGTGAGGTTAAGCCGCAGGCGATTCTGGAAAGGAGAATATGAGCATGATAAAATTTCTGCTTACCAGACGTTGTATGAATGCCTGGAAACCCTGAGCAGACTGATGGCGCCCATTGCCCCTTTCTTCGCAGACTGGCTTTTCCGGAATTTAAACCTGAGGACACAGCGTTTTAAAGAAGCATCTGTACACCTGTCCAGTTTTCCTAAGGCAGATGAATCCATCATTAAAAGTTCCCTGGAGAAGAGAATGCAACTGGCCCAGGATGCCTCTTCCCTGATACTTTCTTTGAGAAAAAAGGTCAATATTAAGGTGCGGCAGCCTTTGCAGCGGGTATTTATACCGGCTCTTGATGATAAGATGGCAGCCAATATAAAAATGGCCGAAGACATTATAAAGGCCGAAACTAACATTAAAGCGGTGGAAATCCTGGATGCTGATAATGATTTTATCCGGAAAAAAGCGAAGGCAAATTATAAAACCCTTGGTAAAAGACTTGGACCAAAAATGAAATGGGCTGCGGGGGAAATAGAAAAGTTTGACAACGAAATCATTGAAAAAGTATTGGCCGGGGGGTATTCTTTAAATGGAGAGGATAATGACGATGTTTTGTTGCAACCGGAAGATATAGAAGTGATTACAGATGAAATTCCGGGTTATGAGATAGCTGTAAAAGGCCCAATTACTGTGGCACTGGACATCACGCTTACTGAGGATTTACAACATGAAGGAGTTGCCCGGGAGTTTGTAAACAGGATTCAAAACCTGCGTAAAGACCAGGGTTATGCCGTGATGGACAGAATAAATATTGAGATAACGGGGGCTGATAAAATGCATCTGTCTTTAAATCAATTTAAAGATTATATTTGCCGCGAAATTTTGGCAGATTCCCTGGAGTTTGTACCCGAATTAGCAGAGTATACACTTATAGATGTAAATGAAGCTAACTTAAAAGTCAACGTCTTTAAAAAAAGTGAGTAGTATGGCATCCACAAAAAAAGCTGCGAAACCTGCAGCTAAAAAAATTGCTCCTAAAAAAGCACCTGCCGGAAAACCAGCTGCAAAGGCTGCACCTGCAAAAAAAACATCTACACCTGCGAAAAAAGCAGTGGCACCCGTAGCTAAAAAAGTAGTTGCCAAGGTTACTAAGCCTGCACCTAAAGTGACGGCTAAGGCAGCTCCTAAAAAGAGTGTTGCACCGGTTAAAACGACGAAGCCAAAGGCGGCGCCTGCTAAAGCAGCAGCTAAACCAACGCCTGCACCGGCCAAACCAGCACCTGCAAAACCTGCTCCTGCAAAAACCGTTAAAGCTAAAAGCGCCTCACCCACACCTACGGCAGCAAAAAAAACTGCCCCAGAACCTATGCCTAAAAAAACAGAAGATAAAAAAACACCGGCTAAAGCAGTAGCTAAGCCTAAAGCTATTCCACCGAAAAATGCCCGGGACATTAAAGTACCAGCGGCAAAACATGTGGTTATACCTAAAATAAATACCAAGACTTCCCGCAAGTACCAGCCTGATTTTACCAAATCAGTTTTGGACCAATACAAGAATGATCCGGGTGCTCCCTTAGTACGTTACAATGATTCAGACCTGACGGAGTTCCGTGAAATTATTCAACGTAAACTGGAAGCTGCAAAAAAAGAACTTGCTTACCTGCAGGGCCTCATTACCCGTACAGATTCTATGGGCGGAGATGATAGTGATAACCGCTACATGACGATGGAAGATGGTAGCTTGAGTATGGAAAGAGAACAACTTAGCCAGATGGCCAGCCGCCAGATCACTTTCATTGATCACCTGGAAAAAGCCATGATGAGGATCGAAAATAAAACCTATGGTATTTGCCGGGTTACCGGGAAACTAATTGATAAAGCCCGTCTTCGTGCAGTGCCACATGCAACATTGAGTATTGAAGCAAAGCAGATGATGAATAAATAATTTATAGTTTATAAAGTTCAGAAGCCTTCCAACCGGAAGGCTTTTTTAATTTCAATTGCTTCAAATTTATTTA
>JBDSWG010000117.1:0-8882 GCA_039926825.1 Ferruginibacter sp. | reverse complement strand
TTACGGAACTATACAGCATTCTGGAAAAAAACGTGACGGTTGAAGAAGTGAATGCTGCCATGAAAGCCGCCAGCAATGAAAGCTTTGGTTACAATGAAGATGAAATTGTAAGCAGCGATGTCATTGGAACAACCTATGGTTCTTTGTTTGATGCTACGCAAACCAAAGTCATGCAAATGAATGATCACCAGATGGTGAAAACTGTGAGCTGGTACGATAATGAAATGAGTTATGTGAGCCAGTTGGTACGCACAGTGCATCATTTTGCCGGGCTAATTTCAAAATAATATTTTTGAGCTGGCAGAATTCCGATGGGTTATATTGTTGTGTCTCTTGACGGCTATCGGAAGACTTGTGTTGCAAATACTGGCGCAACTTATTACATTAAAATGTGAAGCAGTTCAACGCAGAGCGTCGTCAATGTTTTTTATGTAACTTTATGTGTCAAATTTTCGTATGGATACCGAACTTTTAAAACGAATTACTTGTAACCCGGGTATATTTCAGGGTAAGCCCATAATTAGGGATATGCGCTTTAAAGTTGCTGACATTATCGGGTATCTTGCTGCTGGCATGACACAGGAAGAGTTGCTCAATGAGTTCCCTTTTTTAGAACCAGGTGATATTAATGCTTCCCTGCTTTATGCCTCTGAAAAAATAGACCATCCCACTATTAATTTCAATATGTTATAGACTTCTCCGAAGTTATAGGGTTACACTCAAGAAGGGAATTTATCACTTCTCAATTAAAATATAATAAATATCCATTTATGAAAATAGGAAAACTAGTAATCTCCAGTTTTATTGCCAGTATATTTATTACAATTTCTGCTTCTATAATGACTTTGCTTCATTATCAAGGTGCTGATGAAATGTTGATTGCTGCAGTAGTGACCACGATTGTATTTATTATAGCTGCTATTGTGGAAGTAACTCAATCCGACAGGATTACCAGCAATCAAAAAACTTTATGGACAATTGCCTTGATTTTCTTTAGTGGTATTGCGGGGTTGATCTATGTAGTTGCTGGCCGCAAAAAAATTACTCCAAATAAATAGTCTAATATTTTACGATTGCCGCCGGCAAACTGCTCATACTATATCTTTGTTGTAAATCTTTTTAATTAAGGGCTTATAACAAACACAGACCATGAGTAAATTTTCGCAATATAATTTTTCAGGTAAAAAAGCTTTGGTGCGGGTAGATTTCAACGTGCCGCTCGATGATAAATTTTCCATCACAGATGATACGCGTATGCAGGCCAGCATGGCCACAATAAAAAAAATTTTAGCAGATGGCGGCAGTGTAATATTGATGAGCCACCTCGGCCGTCCCAAAAACGGGCCATCAGATAAGTTTTCCTTAAAGCATTTAGTTCCCAACCTGCAGCAATTGTTGGGTGATGAAGTGAAAGTTAAATTTGCGAATGATAGTATTGGTGAAGATGCCAGTAACAAAGCAGCTTCATTAAAAAATGGTGAAGTATTGCTCCTGGAAAATCTTCGTTTTTACAAAGAAGAGGAAAAAGGCGACAAAGCTTTTGCGGAAAAATTATCCAAACTTGGAGATGTATATGTGAATGATGCTTTTGGAACAGCGCACAGGGCGCATGCCTCTACTGCCATCGTTGCCGATTACTTTGATCCGGAAAATAAGATGTTTGGTTTGCTCATGGAAGCAGAAGTAGAAAGTGCAGAAAAAGTGCTGCATCAATCCGTAAAACCTTTTACAGCTATTATTGGCGGTGCAAAAGTTTCCGATAAAATTCTCATCATTGAAAATTTACTGGAACGTGCGGACAACATTATCATTGGTGGCGGCATGGCTTATACTTTTATAAAAGCGCAAGGTGGGGAAATCGGAAAATCTTTATGTGAAGAAGATCGCCTGGAGACGGCCCTGGAAATATTGAAGAAAGCAAAGGAAAAAAATGTACGCATTTTAGTGCCGGATGATTCTGTGATTGCAGATGCCTTCGATGCTAATGCAACCACCACAATCGCAAACAGTAATGCCATTACGCCCGGTTGGATGGGTCTGGATATAGGTCCTGTAGCTATTCAGCATTTTTCAGAAATCATCGCCGCAAGTCTCACTGTCTTATGGAATGGGCCAATGGGTGTTTTTGAAATGGAAAAATTTCAACATGGTACAAAATCGATAGCAGAAGCCGTGGCCCATGCTACTGCACACGGGGCCTTTACTCTCGTAGGCGGCGGCGATAGTGTAGCTGCAGTAAATAAATTTAACCTTGCAGACGAAGTGAGTTATGTAAGCACCGGCGGTGGGGCCTTGCTGGAATATTTTGAAGGAAAAGAACTTCCAGGTATTCATTCTGTAAAAAATTAAAATTATAATATCATTTCGTAATTATTTGCGTTACATATTTTTAGTCACCTGCAACACAGTATAATTGTAATTTATAATACCGGTTTATTTAATGCTGCAATTCATTATTTCTCGTTACTTTTATTTCCTTAACCTTAAAATTTATAAACATGAACCGTTCAGGTATTTTAATTTTATTAGGCATCGTTGTCGTACTGGTATTTTTTGGTTGCAATTCTTACAATGGTTTGGTCACTGCAGATCAGTCAGTAAAGAAAACATGGAGTAATGTGGAAACCAACTACCAGCGCCGTACTGATTTATACAGTAGTGTTATCAAAACCATTGAAGGTTCTGCCAATTTTGAAAAATCAACTTTACGTGAAGTGCTGGAAGCCAGGTCTAAGGCTACTTCTATAAATGTAGATATAAATGATCCGGCATCCCTGGCAGCTTACCAGGCGGCACAGGCTAACCTGCAAAGCAGTTTCAGCAAATTGCTGGCTGTAGTGGAAGCTTATCCTGACCTTAAAACTACGACGGCGTTCCGCGATTTTCAGACCCAGATTGAGGGAACCGAAAACCGGATAAATATAGCCCGTCAGGATTATAATAAAGTTGTGGAAGACTATAATCTAAAAGTAAAACGTTTTCCCAACAGCCTTTTTGCAGGCATATTTGGTTACCACGAAAAGCCATTTTATAAAGCAGATCCTGGCAGCCAGAATGCACCGGATATTAAATTCGATATAAAATAATGTTTGGCTTTTCCAAACCTAAACCATTCTTTACGGTTGAAGAAAACCTGAAGATAGTATCGGCTATAAAAAGCTGTGAAACTACTACCAGTGGGGAAATAAGGGTATATATAGAAGCCAAAAACCCTTATGTGGATCCGTTAGAGCGGGCCCGGGAAATATTCTTCAAACTAATGATGGAAAAGACGGAGCAGCGTAATGCCGTCATCTTGTACATTGCCCATAAACATAAAGAAATGGCTTTGTTTGGCGATGAAGGCATTCATGAAAAGTGTGGGCAGGATTTCTGGAATGAGGAAGTCAGCCACATGATAAAAAGCTTTTCCCGCGATGATTTGGTGGCAGGTATAGAAAAGTGTGTAATTGAAGTGAGTGCTGCCTTGCATCTACATTTTCCTTACGATGCGGGAGTAGATAAAAATGAACTGCCGGACGAGATTGTTTTTGGCAGGTTGTAGTTCAAACAAAAGATGCAAAAATTACTTTCTTTTATTGTTTTCCTTTTCCTGCTGGGTGGTTTCTGCTACGCACAAACGCCGGCAACTATAGAGGAAATTTTAAAACCCCGGCAGGGGAAGCAGGAACTGGTCAATGACTTTGCCGGCATACTCACGGCTGATCAGAAAGCTGCGCTTGAAAGAAAGCTTTACACATTTGATGACAGTACCAGCACACAGGTTGCGGTTGTGATTGTAAATGATCTGCAAGGTTATGATGTCGCTGACCTGGCGGTAAAAATTGGCCGCGCCTGGGGTATCGGTGGTAAAGAATTCAGCAACGGGGTTTTACTCCTCATATCTAAAAATGATCGCAAACTTAATATTGCCACTGGCTATGGGGTAGAAGGTGCCCTGCCGGATATTACTGCAGGCCATATTATACAGGATGTAATTGTCCCACAATTTAAAGGAAATGATTATTACCGTGGGATAGATGAAGGCACTGATGCCATCATCAGCGCCGTAAAAGGGGAGTATAATACCCCGCGTGCAAAATCTTCCGGTAAAAAGAGCAGCCCGCTCATGTTTATTGTAATCATTATTGTTCTCCTCATTTTATTTAATAGGGGTGGAGGAAACAAGGGTGGAGGATATATGAGCCGTCGGGGTTACCGTGGCTTGGGAGGGCCCATCTTCTGGCCGGGTAGTTTTGGTGGCAGTGGTGGAGGTTTCGGTGGAGGTGGAGGTGGCGGCGGCGGCTTCGGTGGCTTCGGCGGCGGCAGTTTTGGTGGGGGTGGTGCCAGCGGAAGTTGGTAGGGGTTTAAAAAAATCATTACGTTTTCGTTACACATATTAAAAAACGGCACCTGGTAGATGCCGTTTTTTTATTTATTATTTTTTCAAAGCGTTATTTAAAAACCTTGTTTACATAGGTTTCAATTTCACTGCCTTTGGCCTTTACAATTTTATCGAAAGCTGCTTTAAAGCCAGGGTCTACCTGCGGACGAAAAGATTCGGGGATCATGTTGCGGAATTCCACAATGTAATCTATACCTTTCTTAATGTCTGCTATGTTATTTAAGGTAGCGAGGTAAGCGGCAAATTTTGAAGAGGCACCTACTTTCTGGAAACTGGGCGCACTGTTTTTATAAGCCATTGATATGAATTCAAAATCTTCCGGCTTCCCATTATCCATTAATATTGCAGACACTTCATTTCCTAAACTTCCTTTTGCATCTGAACTGTATTTTTTTGCAAAGTTATAAGCATTAGGCGCATCTAAAGCAGCGATGCCTTTTAGGGCAGCACCGGATACACTATATGATGAATCTGAAATTGCTGCCTGGTAAATGGGTAAATATTTTTTATCGCCGTTTTTCACCAGGTAATTAATGGCTGCAGCCCTCACTTTTTTAATGCGATCAGCTTTTGCCATGTTTTCCATGAATGTGAGTACGCGAGCATCTGATTTATAAGGTGTGTTCCCTACCAGCTTAATAGTCTCGGAACGTATGCCTTCGTATTTATCATTAAAGCCTTTGGCTATCTCCGGCATATTATGCTTTGCAAAATATTCCAGCGACTGCATGCGGGCAGCAAATGTTTTCACATTGTTATACTGGTAAATATAATCTCCTTCAGCCTTATTGTCTTCAATATCTGCCAGTAATACTTTTTCAGCATCTACATCTATTAAATCCGGTTTAGAAGCGGACGCAAAATAAAAAGTATCTGTGCGGTTCTGCAGCCAGATGTTATAGCGTTTAGCCACACCGTTAGCATATACATCTACTTTTACGGGGAGTGTAAATGTTTTATTACCATCCTGGGTTTGTTGTACAGTCAGCATGGCCACTTTATTTGGAGCATCATAATTATAATCCAGTTTTAATTTCGGGTGCCCGCTACCGTAGTACCATTGGTTCCAGAACCAATTCAGGTCTTTACCGGTTACTTCTTCAAATGCCAGGCGAAGTTGGTCAGCTTCACCGGTTTTAAATTTATTGGTAGTCAGGTAATTATTCAATGATTTAAAAAAGGCATCATCCCCTACATAATTGCGCAGCATGTGCAAGATGCGACCACCTTTGTTATAACTCACTGCATCAAACACATCTTCTTTATCTTTGTAATGGTAACGCACCAGGTCTTTATTTTCACTTTTACTGCCCAGGTAGCCGTCCATGGCATCTATGTGATGCTCATCAGCTTTATCTTTCCCGTATTTATATTCATACCATAAATATTCGCTGTAATCTGCAAAGCTTTCATTCACGGTTATATTACTCCAGCTTTCTGCTGTCACCAAATCTCCAAACCACTGGTGAAAAAGTTCATGTGCTATAACAGATTCCCAGGCATTGCCATCAGCAAGCTGCCGCCCGTTCTGGTAGGCACTTTCCTGGTGCAGGGTAGCGGTAGTATTTTCCATTGCGCCGCTTACATAATCACGCCCGACTATCTGTGCATATTTCTGCCAGGGAAAATCTACCCCCAGTTTTTCTGAATAAAATTTAATCATCTCCGGCGTGAGGCCGAAAATCTGACGGGCATAAGGAGCATACGCTTTCTCAACATAATAACTAACTTCTTTGCCCTTATAGGCATCTTTAATAATGGCATAATCGCCCACGCCCATAAAGAAAAGGTAAGGGGCATGTGGCAGGTCCATCTTCCAGTAATCTGTACGGGTGCCATTATTATTCACTTTCTTACTTATTAATAAACCATTACTCAGGGTGACATATTTATCCGGCACCGTCATATAAATTTCTTCTGTTGATTTCTGGTTAGGTTTGTCAATAGTTACCATCCAGGCACTGTTGGCTTCTGTTTCACCCTGGGTCCAGATTTGGATAGGCTTTCCGGCCACTTCCCCTTTGGGATTAATAAAATACAATCCCTTGGCATCTGTAATGGCTGCACTGCCTTTCACTTTCAATTCGTTTGGCCGGCTAACATAGTCAAAATACAAGGTGTACTTCTGATCGCGGGTGTAAGTCTTATCCAGTTTAATGTTTAATTGCGCATCATCATACGAATATTTCAATGGGCTTTTAGTTGTACCATTCATGATGGAAACGGAATTGATGATCATTCCCTTGGCATCCAGCTGCACACTATCAGTTGGGTAGAAGTGGGGCTTCAGGGTCAGCCATTCTTTCCCATACATGTAAGATTTATCATAATCAAAATTCACTTCCAGCTTGGTATGCACCAGGTCATTAATTTTAAGGGCACTTTCCCGGAAGATGGTTTTCCAGGTTGTATCTGCCGGTTGCCCATTTTGTGCACCGCCCTGGGCTATAGCCCCAGCACCTATCATTAACCCAAAACAAATCATCACAATTTTTTTCATGTTTATTTTTCTTGTAAATGTAAGTGCCGGTAGGGTTAATGATTTACCTTTTTTTTATAAGTGGCAAATCAGGCACTTTGGTTAGCTTTGTAGAAAGCGTTTTCAACATGAAAAGCCTTCTCGTATTCCTTATATTTATAATTTCATTTGCATCAGCGGAAGCTCAGCAATATTATTTTGCGTACCTGCAAACGGAAAACAGGCAGCCGTTTTACGTGAAGGTGAATGATAAATTGTATAGCTCTTCCGCTACAGGGTACGTAGTTGTTCCGAAATTATTAACGGGTAAATACCTGTTCAGCATTGGCTTCCCGAAAGCCGAGTGGCCACAGCAGAACCTGGAAGTAAACATCCGTGATAATGATGAAGGCTATTTACTAAAAGATTTCCGCGAAAAAGGCTGGGGACTTTTTAATATGCAAAGCCTGGCGCTTATTATGCCGGAAAACGCTTCGGCTGTAGCTAAAACAAACAATACGACATCTACAGATGATGGCTTTAGCAACATACTGGCCGGTGTGGTTAATTCGCCAGGATTAAATGAAAAGGCAGAGTCCACTCCGGCATCCGAACCGGTTTCAAAACCTGTTCCTTCCTCTGCATCAACTGAAATACCTGCGAAGTCGGAAATTAAGCCTATGCTACCTGTTCCAACTCCGCTTGCTGTAAAACGAATTTCATCTGCCAGTGATGCTGTCGGCAGTATTATGGTATATGTAGACCAAAGCAACCTGCCGGCAGATACCATTCGTATTTTTATTCCTGCAGAAACCATTTCTGGGTCTGTGGAAACCCAACCAAATTCCGTAGTCACTGAGAACATAAGCGCAGTAACTCCTTCTATGCCTGTTGATACAACGGTTGTTGTAAACCCGGAGATAAACATAAATACACAGGAAGAAATTCCTTTAAAGTCCCAGGAAATTATTGTACAATCAGAACCCATGTCAGTGGCAAAAAAGGAGGGAGATCCGAATTTTATGGGAATGGAATTACCTAATCCTAATGCTGGTAATAAACCGGAAGATATAAAAGTGGATTCTACCAAAACATTACTTCCAGAAACCATCCCTCTAAACACTACAACTGAAGTGGAGATGTCAGTAAAGCCTGCACCTAAAGCAGTACCTATTCCCAATTCAGACTGCAAATCAGTAGCCAGTGATGATGACTTCCTGAAACTTAGAAAGAAAATGGCCTCCGGCGATAATGATGATGACATGATATCAATAGCCCGTAAAGTGTATAAAAGCAAATGTTTCACCACGGAACAGGTAAAAAACCTGGGCGTTCTCTTCCTTACTGATGAAGCCCGGTATCATTTTTTTGACGCTTCTTACCCTTTTGCCTACGATAGTTACAATTACCCAACGCTGGAAGATCAGTTATTAGATACATATTATATCAATCGCTTCCGGGCCATGGTAACCCATTAATTTATGGAAAGGTATTTCATTGAAGTATTTTACCAGGGCGCACGCTATGCCGGTTTCCAGGCCCAGGAAAATGCAAATACTATTCAGGCTGAAGTAGAGAAGGCTTTTAAGATTTATTATAGGGTGGCGTTTTCATTGACTGGTTCTTCCCGTACCGATGCCGGGGTTCATGCACTCCAGAATTTCTTTCACGTAGATACTGCCCTATTTGAAGGCAGGAAAGATGTAATGAAGGATGTTTACCACCTTAATGCTATACTGCCTTCAGACATTGTGATACGAAACATATATAAAGTTTTACCAGAGGCGCATTGCCGATTCAGTGCAACAGCCAGGAATTATCAATACACTCTATATAGTGCAAAGAATCCTTTTTATGAAAGCACAGGATTTTATTTTCCATACCCATTGCAGTTGAATAAATTAAATGAAGCGGCTGATTACCTAAAACACCAAACCAATTTTGAAGCATTTGCCAAAAAAAATTCCCAGGTGCATAGCTTTATTTGTTCCCTTAAAGAATCCACCTGGCATATACTGGAAGACAGGTTATTGTATACCG
>JBDSWG010000116.1:0-14198 GCA_039926825.1 Ferruginibacter sp. | reverse complement strand
ATAAGCAGACTATTTAGAATAGTAGATTTCAGGATTCTTAAGTCATATTTTAAAAAAATGCACTTCTGTATAGGCAATCATATTCTTTTATTCTTCATAACGGAAAGGTCACTTATACCTTTTCAGGTATGGATGGAGATGTACATTTATCAATTAAACAGCAAAATATTCCATCAGAAAAAATGAAGAAAAATCCTGGATAAAACTGGAAAATAGTTTTGAAAAATCTATAGAAGTACCTGGAGAAAGGGGAATCGTCTTTTTAATTAAAGATGTGGCATAATTATAAGAAATCCATTTTATGACAAATGCATGGCGCTTGCCTGCATTAAAACAAGAAAATTGTGGCATGTATTTTTCCAGATAAATTCCACTACAATTAATCATACTATGGCTACGTCTAAAGTATTAAAGAAATCGGCTATTAAGAAACCCATCCCAAAAATTTCTACGGCGAATCCAGCTAATAATGAATCTTCCAGTAATTCCGGGAAAACACCAGCTAGAAAATTACCTTCAATTAAATTACCCGCAGACATGAAACCTATGCTGGCTACCCTGGTAGATAAACCTTTTGACGAGGAAGGCTGGCTATATGAAGTAAAATGGGATGGCTACCGTGCGCTGGCATTTAAAAATAAGAAACAGGTTGACCTGAAATCCCGAAACAATAAATCTTTTAATGAAAAATTTTACCCGGTTAAACAAGCGCTGGAAAAATATAATTTTAATGCCGTGTTAGATGGAGAGATTGTAGTTGTAAATGAAAAAGGAATTTCAGATTTTGGTGCTTTGCAGAACTGGAGAAGCGAAGCAGATGGCGTACTGTTTTATTATATTTTCGATATTACCTGGCTGGAAGGTAAAGACCTAACCAGCCTCACTCTGCAGGAAAGGCGGGAAATACTTTATAGCCTTAACCTGGAAAAAGGCATTATTAAAATCAGTGAGGCTTTCGGGGAATCCGGGATTAGCTTTTTTGAAACGGCTAAAAAAATGGGGCTGGAAGGCATCATTGCAAAAAAAGCTGAAAGCCATTACCACCCGGGTGCCCGCTCCAAAGAATGGCTGAAAATAAAAGCCAATAAAAGGCAGGAAATGGTGATAGGCGGCTATACAAAGAATAATGACAGCACTAAACTTTTCAGCGCCTTACTGGCAGGGGTATACGAAAAAGGTAAACTCATTTATACCGGGAAAATTGGTACAGGGTTCAGTGCCAAAACCCAGCAGGATATGATGAAATTATTCAAACCCCTGGTGACTTCAAAAATTCCCTTTACGCACACGCCTGAAATAAACAAGCCCTCCCGCTTCCGGCCAGACCCGCCCCAGGCAGAAGCTACCTGGCTTAAGCCACTACTTGTTTGTGAAGTAAGTTTTACTGAAATGACTTCCGATGGTATTATGCGTCACCCGTCTTTTGAAGGTATGAGAATAGATAAGAAAGCGAAAGATGTAAATAAAGAAGTAGCAGAAGCAACTACCAAAGTTGTACAGGATACTACAACAAAATCAGGAAGCACAATAATAAAACACAAAGGTAAGGCCGAGCGGAAAGCACTCCTTAACCCTTTCGAAGAAACACAGGTTAAAAAAATAAATGGGCATTCTTTAAAGTTTAGCAACCTCAGCAAAATTTATTGGCCAAAAGAACAATTAACTAAAAGAGACCTGATCAATTATTATTTCCAGGCTGCGCCTTTTATACTTCCGTATTTAAAAGACAGGCCCCAATCTATGAACCGTCACCCGGATGGCATTGCAGGAAAAAGTTTTTATTTTAAAGACATTACCGGCAAAGCGCCGGATTGGATAGAAAGATATAAATATAAAAGTGACGCCGATAACCGCCTGCGTCATTATCTCGTAGCAAAAGATGAAGCCAGCCTTTTGTATATGGCTTCACTGGGTTGCATTGAAATGAACCCCTGGAGCAGTCGTGTACAGAAAGAAGAATACCCGGATTGGTGTATAATCGATTTAGACCCCGCAAAGAATAGTTTTGAACAGGTGATTGAAGCTGCCCGGGTGACGAAAGATGTTTTGGAAAGTTTTGGAGTAACCAGTTTTCCCAAAACAAGTGGCTCTACGGGTATTCATATTTATATTCCCCTGGGCGCAAAATACACTTATGAACAATCGAAAGAATTTGCCCGGATTGTAGCCCGTATGGTAAACGAACAATTACCTTCCTATACAAGTATAGAAAGAATTGTAAAGAACCGCAAAGGAAAAATGTACATTGATTTTTTACAAAACCGGCCCCAGGCAACTGTTTCAGCGCCCTATTCCCTTCGTCCAAAACCTGGTGCTACAGTTTCTATGCCACTGCATTGGGAAGAAGTGAAAAAAGGATTGAAGATGGCGGATTTTACTATTTTTAATGCCATAAGCCGCATGAAAGAAAATGGCGATATTTTTAAACCGGTTTTAGGAAAAGGCATTGATTTGAAAAAAATCATGAATAGTATATTATAAATATTATTTCCATCATTTGTTTAATGATTATGATGTTAATAAAAAAGCCACCGGCTCCCGGTGGCTTCATTCAATCATCGTATATAGTGTGGTTTAGGAAAGATTAAACAGTGCATCCATATGATGTATATAACCATTGGAAGCAGGTACGTTATCTTTTATAACCGTACCATTGATTATAGTTTTACCGTCTACTATTTTTACTTCCAGTTCTTTACCTCCCAGGGTTTGAAATTTCTGCCCATCTTTCATTTCATCCAGGTTAGTCTTGCCTTTTATGACATGATTTTTTAGCAAGTCTGTTAGCTTCAATTTATTTTCCGGCTTAAGAAGCATCTGCAGTTTTTCTGAATTGATTTTTCCAAATGCCATATCAGTTGGGGCAAAAATTGTATAAGGACCGTTATTTTTAAACTCCGTTTCCAGCCCGGAAGCTTTTACTGTTTTACAAAGAATGTCAAGGTTTTTATCATTCTCCACTATTTCTATAATGTTGTTCATAATAAATAAATAATTTATCTGCAAACCGAATTGCCTGCATTGATTATAATATAAGGTAATTACAGGAGATTTCCAAAAAAGGTCAAAAGTATTTTGAAATGAATTCTTCGTTTAGCCGTTGCCTTTAGTAGGCAATATGATAGTAATATTCAACCTACGTGGCAGGATACAAAGGGGTTACGGGTTTTTCTTTTGACAACCGTCGTTGTTCAAAAAATATAAGAACAATCATAACACCCACGGCAACGAGAGAAGCATTCAGCGTACCCAGGTCCAGGCCGCCTTTATCAAGCGGCTTTGTAAGGAAGTCACCAAAAGTGGCACCAAATGGCCGGGTGAAAATAAAGGCAATCCAGAATAAAATAATGTGATTAATTTTTGTAAAATAATGCAATAGAACAACGATTACAATAACAGCACCTGTAATCAGGGCGCCCATTAAGTAACTTATACCGAGGCTATCGCCCAGCCAATCTCCAAAGGCAGTTCCCAAACTATTGGAAAATAAAATGGCCGTCCAGTAAAAGATTTCTTTGCCCCTGTTAGCTATCGGGAACACTTCCAGGCTCTTATATTTTTTATACCACAAAAACAAGGTGATGGCAAGGCAACTCACCAGTAGCAGGCTGCCATATGTATATCCCAGGCCCCAACTTCTATCCAGGAAATCTGAAATCTCTGTACCTAAAGTGGTGGTGCCAATTATAACCAGCCAATAAATAAAAGGAATATATTTTTTTACAAATAACTGGGCTAATAAAATTACGAGGAAGAAACTAAAGGTTATGGCTATACCTTTTGCATAACCGAGGTTGAGGGTCATGCTGATAAAGTCACCCAATGTTTCTCCCAAAGTTGTCGCTACAATTTTAAGAAGCCAGAATAACAAGGTAATACGGGCGACTTTGTTTAGTTGCTCTTGCATGTAGGGGCTTATTTAATAAAAGGAATGATAATGTTTGCTCCTTCATGTCATAAATCATACCCTAAATTGAAGTATATAAATTCTAATAAGATTAATAAAAAAAATATCTTAAAAAATATCAGCAATATTACAAGCCAGCACAGCCGGATTCTCTGATCAAGAAAGCCCCCATTTAATAGCTCCACATGTTACATACTCTATAAAATGGTAAAATAAAATTTTGTATTTTAGGAGAGTCAACAGGGTGAATATTCATAAATTTATTGTTACACAAACCGCATACATGTTTAAATTAAAAAAAGCCGGTATTATTTCATTATTTTTCTTATGCTCTTGCAATCCGCATGAAAAATATTTATTAATAATCGGTGATTGGAATGGCAGTGAATGGCTGGTTGATGGTAAACCTGGCTTGCGGAATGCTCAAGAAACACATTTTAACTTTAACGATGGGGGAAATTATACTTTTATTTATGGCAGCACGATTGAAAAGGGAAAATATAAAATTGACGATAATAAATTGTATACCAAACCACTTGGGCAGGAAGAAATAATGGTAAATATTGGAAAGCTGACTGCAGACAGCCTCATTTTTGTAATGAACCGAAGTGGTGTTCATGAAATTTTAATTTTGCTCAAATCTTATTAATTAATCATCAAAATATTTATTTATGCAATACTCAATTTGTAAAATATGGTAAGTTTTGTTATCAGTAGGAATGTGGGAAAGGCATTTCTTTCAACCACAGAAGTGTAAATGAAGTAGCGCAAAGTGTATTAAACTGCGCGGATTCTACCAATATTTTCCCTGTTGCTAATAAATGGAGTAAACAAGGTTGGACAATTATAAATTATCCTGGGTAAAGTTGAATATCTTAAAAGATGTTTTGAAAAAAGTTCAATGCTAATGTGGCACAGAAAAGTAGAGGTAATAAAAATCAAAAATATTTGAAACATTATACGAATGTCATTACATAATATATCTCATTTCGGCTATATAGATACCCAAGAATTGCAGTTATTGTACCTGGGAGAAATGGAATTACACAACACGACTGTCCAACTGGATTTAAACTTTGAAAATACTTCTATAGACGAAGACAAGTTTAGTCTTATACAGCAATTCATAGAAAATATCCGCATTCACGACCTTACAAATAAAAAATATATTTTAGAAAATTATGAAGATGAAAATGAAGATGCTGTTATTGATTACATCAATCACCACATTAAAACCCTTCCTACAGATGACCTGGTTACACTAACGGGAGCACATTCTAAATCCAATGAAAAACCGCAACTTCTGATGAAAAAATTAAAGCTGGCCCGTGTAGGAATGTACCCGCAGGATAAAGCATTCGCAGTTTTTGATTATTCCCTGGGCACTGGACTTTCTGAATATGTTATAGCCGTAAACACAGATGAAAATGGCAACCTGCTATCTATTTTTATGGAGGGTTGATATATATACTCAAAAGCGTTTTCTAAAAAGGGCACGTAAAATAAAATGCAGACTGGCGCATTTAAATAAATTGTATTTTCATTCCTGGAAGGCAAAACTGTCGGAACATAATTTTCCCCGGCAAACATCCATTATGAAAGTCTTCAATAATCACTCAACAGCATGAAACATGTTATAAGCATAATTTTTCTCCTACTCACTTTACAAGTGTCAGCACAGGATAGCCTTTCAAAAAAAATAAGTGAAACAATTTCTTTAGGCACAAAGCTTTATCGCCTGGAAAAATCTAATTGGTATGCTGTAAGTGTTTATGCTGCTTCACCGGAGAACCGTAATAATGTGGGTGGCTATTTTTCTTACATGCAGAAAGACTCAACCATTTGTGTTTTCTTCTCCCGTGACCAGGATCCTCACATCATTGCAACAGTTTCCTTTGACAGTACTTACAATACAGAAACGGCAAAACTTATTGCAAAAAACAGGTCATTTACAACTTTTGAGAATCAACTATTTTTAATGCGGAATGAAGCCTTCGTTAGGGTATATGGAGATACATCATTTGTAAAATATCCAAAAACAAATCTTAACCTTATACCATTAATAGAAAACGGGCAAAGGAAAGTCTATGTATTATGTGAACCCAAACAAAATGGTGTTGTTATTTTTGGAAATGATTTTATCCTGGATATAAACACGGACAACAAAATAGAAAAAACTACTGCCTTACATAAAGAATTTATCCAGGTGCCCTTTGCTAATGAAGAAGCCGGTTCAGACAGTACCCATCATATTCACATACCTGGCGAGGGACAGCTCTACACTGCTACTGATATCTGCACGCTGTTATTATATGAAGACCTGGCCCATTGGAAAATACATTCCCTGGTTACACAAGATTATGTGAGTACCTGGGATTGTACTAAGCAAACACTCCAGGTTGTTCCGGTAAAAAAATAACCAAAGTTTCCTTTTAGACATGCTGCTTTCAACCTGTAAATTTGCAGAATGAGATTCCTGGCGATTTTCTTTTCAGTTTACCTGCTGGTCATGTGCTCACTGCCATGCCTATGCGAAAATGAATGCTCCGGAGAGTTAACAGAACATCAGGAAAATTAAAATTTTTCGTAGGCTCTACGTTTATCAATGCCCGGCCTTGTACAAAGCAGGAAACCAGTTTTTAGTCTTACTGCCAAAACACAAATTGAATCTCACGCTTATGTATGAGAAGGAAGATAATTTTAAACTGGGGCTTGAAGGATACAATACGGGCAGGCAATACCTGTCTACTGCTACATCCACGCCCTCTTATTGGGAATTTGGTTTCATGGCGCAAAAAACGATTAAAAAAATATCCCTGTTCATAAATTTTGAAAACTTTACTTACCAGCGGCAAAGCAATTTTAAAAGAGTAGTCAATCCGCCGGCATCAAGCCCTTCATTCGATGAAATATGGAACCACACAGAAGGTTTTGTATTTAATGGTGGGGTGAAAATAAAAATATAAAACAAATATATTTACCGTTTTACGAAATAAAATACAGGTAAACCAGCAACCAAATATATTTACTTGTAGGTTTTAGTAATTTAACCCACAGGTAAAGAAATATTGAAGCATATTTATGAGCGCAACGTATAAAGAAAATGAAAATTTCAACGGCGGTAATTTTACCAGGGAAGATTTCATTCATGAAGAGTATGAAAATTGCAGTTTTACAGGGTGCGATTTTTCTGAAGCTAATTTATCAACGATTAAGTTTTATGAATGCCGGTTTATAGATTGTAATTTAAGTTTGGCAATCCTTGTTAATACGCTATTCCGGGAAGTTAATTTTTCAGGATGTAAAATGCTCGGTTTAAAATTTGAAAACTGCCGCCAGGCCACATCTTCATTGAGTTTTGAGCGGTGCAATCTTTCCCATGCCTCCTTCTACCAGGCTAACGGAAAAAAAACTATTTTCAAAAATTGCATGTTGCTTGAAGTAGATTTTGTAAATGCAGATTTCAGCGGGGCAAGTTTTGATGAAAGTGATCTCAGTGGGGCAGTTTTTGAAAATACTATATTAATAAAAACAGATTTTAGCAGCGCCTTCAATTATACTATAAACCCCGGCGTTAATCGGGTTAAAAAAGCCAAATTTTCATTACCAGGTTTACCCGGACTTTTAGCTCAGTACGACTTAGATATTGTAGGATAAGCAATAAAGATGCACTAATATCAGCCATCCGTTTTTTACTGTTTTTTCAATCGTAAAAAATATCTACGACCCGGAAAATTTAAGATTTCAAAATCTTTAAACAACATAATACCAGTCATTTTATAATTTGCATATATGATAATCAGGGAAGCGGAAATAAAAGATATCGAGCTGATGCAGGTAATAAGAAATGCGGTGAAAGAGAATATGCTCTCCGACCCTTCATTAGTCTCTGACCAGGACTGTGCCGACTTTATAACAGTAAGAGGAAAAGGTTGGGTATGTGAGGATGATAACGCTTTGCTGGGATTTGCAATTGCTGACCTGGAGGAAGATAATATCTGGGCCTTGTTCGTTCATCCGGAAGTGGAAAAGAAAGGAATAGGCCGCCGGTTACAAAATGTAATGCTGAATTGGTATTTTGGCCAGGGCAAGCAACATGCCTGGCTGGGCACAGCACCCAATACACGGGCTGCGCAATTCTACCGGGAAGCAGGCTGGAAAGAAACCGGGATGCACGGCAAAGAATTAAAATTTTAAATGACTTCGGAAGAATGGAGGAATATTAGAAATGTTGAATTTTGAATGTTAAATTATAAATTTCTAATTCATAATTATTGGAAAGGAATCAGAACCTTATTGACCTTAGTTTGAAGACTAAATAATATGGCTTAATGTCTACTATCTAAGTACTAAATACTTAGTACTAAATACTTTTTATTAATTGTAAATCCACATCATTACAGGCTTAGAGGAGCCCTTGATGTATTTGGTAAGTGTATCCAGGAAAGAAGGTGCAACCGAAGGGCAACCAAAGCTTTCTCCAATAAGTACAGGATATATTTCTGTAGTTGGTATGGATTTGTGCGCATGAATAACGATGGCACGGGCGTAAGCATTCGAATTAGTTTTATCTAACCCAAACAATTTATAAGATAAACCAAAATTGCCATTATAGGAAGAACCGATTTTATAACGTCCTAAAGAAGTCTGCAAACTGGAAGCTTCATTAGAGAATTGAAGTGATTCATCTGAACCCCTAACACGGGAACCAAAACCATGTGTTACCAATGCAGATTCAATTATTTGATCAGTCTTCAGGTTATAAATGAAGAAGCGTTTTTTACCGGAAGGTATGGACATGTCTATCAAAAAAACGTATTCTGTATTGTAATTATTCGCAGCAATGTATGCTTTAACAGCATCAGCCTGTGGCTTAAGTCTTTCTAAAGCAACTTCGTAACGGGAATCTATATGGCGGAAAGAATTGTCAACTTTGTCTTTGGTGGAATCTTTCAGGGGAGAAAATGATCCTGGAGCAGCTACACCAGCATGAACGACAAAGCTCATCATACCTAACATTGAGAAGAAGACTAATCTCTTAAATGCGGTAGTTGCTTTTGTCATTTTAATTTTAATATATTCTTATGTGAGAAAAAATTAAGTAATTTCAGTACCCCATAAAGATAAGCTATTTCAATTGTATTAGCAAGGATTCAGGAAGGTATATACAGCTTTAGTATAGTTTTAACCTAATCATTGGCCATCATAATGAAAGGCAGCGTTTAGAGGTAATAATTCTTCTTGCTGGCCTATTTATCAACAAAAAAAGGAGCAAAAATGAAAACCGGAATTGTTTTTGCTTTTCCACAAACTGTTGATTATTAAGTACATTTTACCCGAAAGAAAGTAAGACATAACTAAACCTATAAAAAGCAATGCGATTTTCATTTACCCTACCCACCCAAAAGGCTACAAGAATTATATACAAGTGCCTGCTTACCGTCTTTCTGTTTACATCCTTAATATCAACGGCTTTTGCCCAAGGCGATTCTACTTTTAAAGAAGCCCGCAATAGCCTGGTAACATTACTGAAAATGCGCACCATTGATCCGGCCTTTACGGCCAGCATAGATCATTTTTATGGCAGAACATCTGATTCCCTGCTGGAGGCAAACATAATGATTGGTAACCGCTCTATGATGGTTATACTGACACGGCTTTTTGATGCAACAGAAAAAAACCTTAACAGTGGGTTTATTTCACTGTTACGTATACCCGCTGTAAACAATTATTTTCTACAGACTTTGCGTACCTACAATAAAGAGTCAATTGTGCCTTTATACATGCAGTTCGGGCTGACCCAAAGCGCTATTCTGGGGTCTGCATTTGATGGCACAGTGCTGGGTGACAGCATCCTGAGCATAACAGGCATCCGGGAAATGCTGAATGCACCATATTATATTTCTACCCGGCTTTCCCAGCCGCGGTATGCGATGTTCCGCGATACTCTCTTGTATTTCCTGGCGAATAAGGAGCCTGAAACCCTTACTAAAAGTCTGGCCGGTGGTGATTCATTGATCACCTACGTGGCAGGCAACACAGATAACCGTACTATCAAAGCCATAGCCGCATTACAACAAGATGTAAATTATGATCGCATCCTTCCCTTTGCTTTGGCCATACAGCAAAACAGGCTGAGCCTGGAAGCTGTAAAAAAACTTTCCCAACAGCCGGAAGATTATTACAAGGCTTTTGTGGATGAAGTTGTGCACCTGCATACGTCTCCGGACCAGGAAGTTAAAATGTTTTTGCGGGAACCCCTCACAGACCTGAATAACAAATTTGCAAATAAATTTTACATCAGCACAGTTAATGATCTTCATGAGTCACCAGATAAAGTGCGGTTTAAGATTTTAGAAAATAAATCTCCCCAGGAATTATATTTTATGTTAGTAGGTGGCACCGGCCAGATATATACATCCAGCTTCTTATATACTTTTAAAAAATTCCTGAAAGACACGGAAAAAGACGGTCTCGATAAATTTTTTGAAGACATTGATTACTGGCAGTTTGACCAGTTCATTTCTAATATCTCCGGTTATGGCCAGGTAGATGAACTCGTAAAACATATTAAACCGGAAACCGTTGCCCGCTTACTGGGGCATTCCATATCCCGCCTCGCCAGCAGTCAACTGACCGATGATGAAATCATTTTGCAGGCCATGACGATGTCTGACGTATTGTATGCACTGCGGCATAACACAACAATAAAAACAGATCTAATCAAAGACATTGATGCAAATTTTCAAACCCCAAAGGTTTCGAATGACGTATTGTTACAACGCATAAACACTGGCTTCAAAAGCATTTTACAAGACAAAAATGAATATAGTACTTCTGCCAGTTATGATGTGTTACCCATCAGCCGCATAAAGAAAAACAATAAGATTGTACAGGCGTGTTTTTATTACGATGATGAAGATGGCACCAGTTCATTTGCTAATAGCACGGCTACGTATAGCAGCAGTTTATGGGATAAAAAAGATATGGGCAACTATATCGTTTATGTATCTAAAATAGGCAATGACATGCGGGTCTATATGAATAAACCCATGACATCAGTGGGTTATGATACAGCCCAGGACCAGATGCTGAGGGACATAAAAAATGAAGGTTTTATTCCCTCTTCATATATCCACAGAGGCCATAGTTATTACCTTTTGCGCAGCCTTTCTAAAATGGAGCCAACCGCTGAGTTTGTTTTCCTGGGTTCCTGCGGTGGCTATAATGAAGTATACAAATTATTTAAAATGAATCCGGATGTAAATATTATTTCTACTCGTAACATTGGCTCCTCGCAAATTAATGATCCTATGCTGGCACAGGTTAATTCAGACTTTGTAAATAATAAAGATATTGTGTGGGCAGATGAATGGAAAGCTTTTGAAGCAAAATTCAAGTCTAAGCATTCCCAGGATCTTTTTTCATCTTACATACGCCCGGATAAATATATTGGTATAAAATTCATCAGAAAGGTTTTTAATTTTTAGACAATTTTTGTTGTGATGATTTAAGAGGCTGGTGTAGTAACCAAGCCTCTTTTATTTTGTTAACTTCATATATAATTACCGACTTTTTTTTAAAAAAATGTTTATGAAAATGCAATTGCCTTGTTCCCCTACGCTACTTTTCATACTTCTGATAATCTTACCTGCTATCATGCTGGCGCAAGCCCCCAAAGTACCGAACAACCATACATCCCTTATCGCCCGTAAAGATGGAAAGACAAAGGTATACAGGCCGGGCACCCATATCTACATTCGCTACAGTACAGATTCTACCGAAATATACAACCGGGGATATATTAAAGGAAGCGTGGATGACAAACTGATCATTACCCAGAAATTAAAATCTGACCAACGGATATTCATAAACGCAGAAGACATTCTCGTAATACGTAAAATCCGGCCCGGGAAAAGAATCTTTTTTGCCTCGCTGGGGGCCATTTTGGTGGGTGCCGGTGCTGCTTATGCGAACCAAGCTTCCTCTGGCTGGGCCTTCGTCATTGTGGTGCCGCTTATAGGAGCCGGATCATACATGATAATGGTTACACCAGTTTCTCTGCTCCTTGAAAAAATAGCAGAGAAAAAAGTTTCCAAAGGCTGGCAGTTCAGCCTACAAAATAATACCAGGTAAGCCACCCCGTAGAAATATAGCCGATGCAATGGGGCCAACATTAGCATCTATGATTTTATACTAATACCCCGTCTTATATGAGTTGCCGCGGATACCCCAACGCTTGTATTCTTTAATGAAATCTCAATAATTTCTTAAATTCGCTTAACGATTAAAACGATTATTTTTGGTACCGGTTTTATGTGCTGATTTTCATATTTTAAAAAAATTATAATATCAACCCAGTATTATTTTTCTGTAATGGAACATCCACTCACAAATAATTTCGCGGCTTTTCTCAATGAAGAAAGTTACAAGGACCTGTTTGATAATGCGCATGACCTCATCCATTTTATTTCCCCGGAAGGAATAATTTTATATGCTAATCAAAGCTGGTGCAAAACACTTGGATATCCCCTTGAAAAAATTGTAGGTACATCTGTATATGATCACATAATACAGGAGCAAAAGGAAAATTTTATCCTTTACAGGGAAAACATTCTTTATACCGATAAGATGCCAACAGAAATATTGGTCAATTTCTCCACAAGTTCTGGTGCAGTAGTGAGCCTGGAAGGTTTTGTCTCATTAAGAAAAAAAAATAATACCCCACAATATACAAGAGGTATATTCCGGGATATTACTACCCGGCAGGAGACGGAGATTCAAATTAAAGAACGGGAGAGGTATATGGCGCAGCTGCTGGAAAATGCCCCCGATGCAGTAATCGTTATCAATGAGCAGGGAATGGTTAACTTCTGGAATCCAAAAGCTGAAGCTATTTTCGGCTGGTCCGCAGAGGAAGTTATGGGCCATTCACTTTCCGGAATAATTATACCCGATATTTATAGGGCGGCTCACGAGGAAGGTATGCATAGGCTAAAAATGACCGGCGAAGCACATGTTTTAAATAAAACTATTGAAATAACCGCCCTCAAAAAATCTGGTGAAGAATTTCATATTTCCCTCACTATTTCCCCGGTAGATTTAAAAAATGAAAAGGCATACATAGCATTTTTAAGAGATAGAACCAAACAAAAATCAAATGAAGCAGAACTGGAAATTAGGCGCAAACAACTCGAAGCTTCTAACCAGCAGTTAAGTCAATATGCTTATGTGGCCTCGCATGACTTGCAGGAACCTTTAAGGAAAATTACGATCTATAGTGAAATGCTCACCGCATATTTTCCCCCGGGAACCCAGGAGTTAACGTATGCGGAAAAAATAATTCTCTCTGCAAAAAGAATGCGGGGCTTAATTAATAGTTTGCTTGATTATTCAAATGTATCGCAGGGAAATCTTTCTTTTGAGAAAGTTGATTTAAATAATATTTTGGAGAATGTCCTCGGTGATTTTGAATTACTTATAACTCAAAAAAATGCCGCCATCAGGAAGGAAGTGCTGCCAACAATCATGGCCTTGCCTTTGCAAATGAACCAGCTTTTCTATAACCTCGTGGGTAATGCTTTAAAGTTTACACACCCGGATGTTAAACCAGTAGTTAGCATAGAGACGGGCAGCGTATCTTCTCAACAAATAGAGGACTGGGAACTGGATCCCGGGCAGGAATATATTAAGATAATCCTCAGGGATAATGGCGTGGGCTTTGAACAAATTTATGCCGGTAAGATTTTTAATATCTTTCAGCGACTGAACAATTCCAGTGATTTTGGAGGTTATGGAATCGGCCTGGCATTATGTAAAAAAGTAACAGATACGCACAAAGGTTATTTATCTGCTGAAGGTGAACTAAATAAAGGTGCCAGCTTTACCCTGGTTTTGCCAGTAACACAAATTTAAATGCTACCATATATCAAGGCTTTTATTTTTTCGCAGTTTAAACTATTCGCGGAAAGTTTAAGGCTTTTTAAATCCATTACAAATTTATATTATCTTGGGTGCTGATGCAACCAGGATTACGCCGCACACTCGTGCTTATAATTTTAATAAATTATTTTATTCCCTGTGCGTATAGCCAAGAAAAAACGCCGGTCTTTTACCTGTATGAAGATAGCGCCAAAGCGTTGACCCCGGCCAGCGCACTTAAATTTTTTAGGGAGGGTGCATTTAATCAAACGGGCAAAGAAGCCTATAATGCGGGCTTTACCCGCTCTGTTTTCTGGCTCGCCTACATGAATGAAGCGGAACGCCAACCGGATTCACTGTTATTATATAT
>JBDSWG010000115.1:0-3233 GCA_039926825.1 Ferruginibacter sp. | reverse complement strand
GCTGCTCCGTCAATATATTCCACTTTGCACCCACCTGAACGTTAGATACGCCCACCGCCTTAGAGGGATTATAATCATACAGCCGGAAGCGATGGGTTTCATAGGCTGAACTTAATCTTAATTCAACCCTTTCTAAAAGTCCATACCGACCAGACAAATAGGGGTGTTCAAACCTCGAAAAATGCTGATCAAGATCATTCTGGTATTGATAAAAACCGCCAGATTCCAGTTGTATACTTTTTTTTGTTATCGTGTTTATCGTGATAGTTTGGCGGGGCCTGTCTGTAGAAAATTCATCCGTTTGGGCAGAAGCTGGCTTAACACTACACAGATAGAGTGTGAAAAGTAAAATGAAGAACTTCATTTTAGGCAACGATTTTTATGTCTTTGCAATTATCGTCTTTCAGATTATAGGAAAGATAAGAAAAAAATCTGGCTTAAAACAAACCCTGAGGAAGAACAACATTGTGTCGCAGCGGGGTTTTCGCTAAGAAAATTTTTGACTTATCCGGGATGTTATTGCGAAACCCCTATTCCAGCTTACCCTTCCATAAAATGCTCACTTTTCTATAACTTTATCAACGTGTCAGTTAAGTCCTCCCATTCTGATGATTACAGTATCTATCTCTGTACGTTCACCTGCTACCGCTGGGACACGAATCTTTGTATCCCAGCGGGGTTTTCGCTAAGAAAATTTTTAACTTATCCGGGATGTTAGGATTAAAAACAGAAATAAATCAAAATTGTATATTTTGTAACTAACCCCGTAAAAACAGCCCAATTATGAAAAAAGCAATCATAACCCTCACACTATTTACCTGCTTTGTTTTTGCTTCCTGCAAAAAAGATAAAACCACCGAAGACCAGTTGCCCCCTGCCACCCAAACCGGTGCCAATACTTTTGGCTGCCTAGTAAACGGCAAAGTGTTTGTGCCAAAAGGCTACGGTGGCACAGGGAGGCCAAACCCACATATTCTGTATGATTATGATTTACAAGGAAAACCTTTTCTGGCCATAGAAACCCATCAATACCAAAATTATAATTCAATGGCTGGAATTGACATAAGTTTTTTTGATATAGTATATAGTGGCTCCTATTTATTACCCAATGAGTTTAAATTATCCATTGGTTCAATAGAAATACTTGGTAACTGTGGGATTTCGAGCCTAGATAGCTCAGTAAATAGATGGGGGGGAGGGGTGATAACAAAATTAGATATTCCAAATAGAATTATTTCAGGAACATTTGATTGTAAATTTAAAAGACCACAGTGTGATACCGTTCGTGTCACAAACGGCCGTTTCGATATTAAATTTTAATCCTTTAATAAACTCAAAATGAAAAAGATTCTACTTACAACAGCTATAATTGGAAATAACCAATTATGAAAAAAATAATCGTAACGCTTACGCTTTTCAACTGCTTTGTTTTTGCATCCTGCAAAAAAGATAAAACCAACGAAGACCAGTTGCCCCCTCCCACCCAAACCGGCGCTAATACATTTGGCTGCAAAATAAACGGTAAAGTGTTTGTGCCAAAAGGTTACGATGGCACGGGCAGGCCAAACCCACATGTTCAATACGATTTCGATTTAAATGGGCAGCCATATTTAAGTATTGATTCTAAAAGATATATTCAAAATCAAGTAAATGGTGCTGTATTTATACTTTTCAACAATTTAACCAGCATAGGAATTTATCCAATACCACCATCTTTAAAATATTCTGTTGGGTGGAGTGATATTATTCCTGGCTGTGGTATGGGTAATTTAGACACCAGTGTTTCTGCATGGGGGGGGGATATATTACCAGATTAGATATCTCTAGTAGAATAATTAGTGGCACATTTGATTTTAAGGCAATCAAACCTGGTTGTGATACAGTAAGGGTTACAGATGGCCGTTTCGACATAAAATTTTAATCCTTAAATATACTCAAAATGAAAAAGATTCTATTTACGACTGCTATAATTTTTATAGCGATGTTTTCTTATACCCAAAGCAGTGTCTTAACAGGGATTTCGACAAAATTAATTTGAAATTGATCCAGATGGATTTGCGAAATCCCGATGCGTTTCTGCTATTCAAGCAAATACCACTTTAACCTTCCTTTGATCGGCGGACATTTTACTCCCGGGGTTTATAATAACTTTTGAGGACGCTTTCTGATTTTGCCCACTCATACTTCGGGGTTTCACAGATTGTATAGTTTTATTTAGTGATTTCCTGGCGAAAACCCCTCGGACACCAGCCCAGCTTTAAGCAACACAATTTTAGTCCGCTAGTGTTACTCTAAAATGGAGAGTGCGTCTATACGGTCGAAATGCTTTTTATTCAAAGTCGCAAATGACAAATTATGCGCAATAGCAGTTGCTGCTATAAAAAGGTCCGGAATAGAAATCTG
Source organism: Ferruginibacter sp. (assembly GCA_039926825.1). GTDB lineage: Bacteria > Bacteroidota > Bacteroidia > Chitinophagales > Chitinophagaceae > Ferruginibacter. Next base: position 830 of record JBDSWG010000115.1, on the reverse strand, counting down.
TTTCCGTTTTCTTTTTAAATCGTTGTTGATTTCAACCGCAACATTAGCAACAAATTTGTCAAAAGGTAATACTTGTGTTGTTCGTAAAAAATTATTCCAGAAATCAATTTGTCCTATTGCTGCTCCTGTATAAATTTCATATTCCGTGATAGCAGAAATACAATAATGAAAACCTTTTTTAACCAGGGATAGTAAAATTGAATTGGCTTTATCAGTCTTACGAAACAGGTCAATAAGAATTGAAGTGTCAACCAATATTATTTTGTTCGCCATTGGCTAATAGCTTTTCTTGTTTTAGCAATTTGGTTGAGTTGTTTTTTATTAAAGGTCGGTGCAGATAAAAGAAATGTTTCAAGGTCGGAAATATTATTTGTTTCCATCTTTACTTTCTCAACTTCTCTTTTAAGTTTTGTCCATTGTGTAGAAGGAAGCTGCTTTGCAAGCTTTACTAACTGGTCAAATGCTATATTTACCTGTAATTCCATATCTTCAAAATTAAGATGTTTTCTCAAATTACCAGGGGGTCAAAATGCAGACAAACCACTTGATATAATTACGGCCATATGCGAGCGTCATAAAGTTCAGAAGTTTTAATAAATATTCACCGGGCAACCCGTCTTAGTTTTATTCCTTCGCCCGCCACCATTTCCATTGCCCAGCAGGTAACTAATTTTTATCCCAGTTGCATAATACCAGTCTTTACTGCCAGCATTTCCCCGCTGGCTACCTTCTTTTGGATAGGGCGGCGCTCCCGGAATTTCCGCACCGCGGTAAGCCATAGATACTGCTAAAGGCCCGCGGGCATTTGCAAGTTTAGCCGAGTCAGCATA
>JBDSWG010000114.1:0-15819 GCA_039926825.1 Ferruginibacter sp. | reverse complement strand
CCGTAAACATTCAGGCCTTCATCACTTGCCATGTGAACTTCCGGACGAAAATAAAAATCTACATGTGGATTTATATATAGCATAGCATGGCCGGAAGCTGAAGCCGAAGGCGCAATGGCAATACCATTGGAACCGGTAGGTTCTTTTAATGCTTTTACCGGGGGTAACGATATAGTACCTTTTTTGTTATAAAAATTCCGGAATTCCGCTGCTGACACGCCGGCTGTATTAATAGCTGATATGCTTCCATCTGTCCACATGAGCGGGTACCAGGGCTTAAACCGGGTAATCAGAAGTGGCTTTATTTCCGGGTGCCGGTCCAGATAAAAATTCAACCCATCTGCCCAGGATTGCAATAATTTTTTAAGCCAGGCCGGCGATGCCGCATAATCTTTTAATGCCGCAGAAGAATCTATCAGCATCCGCATTTGCAAATCTTCATACAAACTTCCCTCTCCCTGCACTTCTGCCACGCGGCCCAACATGCGGATATAATTCATTTCCACGCGGCCGAAATCATCTTCAGCCTGGGCATACATTAACCCGAAGACGGCATCTGCATCCGTTTTACCGAAAACATGCGGCACTCCCCATTTATCACGGGTAATGCTAACTTGTTTGGCTTCCTGCTGCCAGCGCATTTTTTCCGACGCTGTAAAAGGCTGGGCTAATATGGAAGATGAAATAAAAAATCCCAGCACTATGACTATAATTTTTTTAGGCATAACCAAAATTACATCAAGCCCGGCTAAATGAATTTCTTTCTGAATATTTTGAAAATTTGAATTTGTATTAAATATTCCTGTACATTTATTCATTGTGTATTATGTACACAACAAAAAAAGCCATTAAACGATTGTTATGTCATCTACTGCTACGGGCCATAAACCCCGGTTATCGCTTTCGCAAATCATTAATATGAGTGTGGGCTTTCTGGGTATCCAGTTTGGCTGGGACCTGCAGCGGGCAAACATGGGCATTATATACAATAACCTGGGTGCAGATGCAGATAAAATTCCTTACCTCTTTTTAGCAGCGCCCATCACCGGCCTGCTGGTGCAACCCATCATTGGTTATATGAGCGACCGCACGTGGCATCCTGTATTCGGCCGAAGGCGCCCCTATTTTTTCGTGGGTGCTGTTCTAAGTTCTATCGCACTTGTGGCCATGCCGCACAGCAGTACACTATGGATGGCTGCGGGATTATTATGGGTATTGGATGTATTTGGAAATGTGGCCATGGAACCGTTTCGTGCATTCGTTACCGATAAACTCCCGGACAGCCAGATTAATAAAGGATTCGTTATGCAAAGCCTGATGATTGGCCTGGGCGGCAGCATTGCTTCTGCCCTGCCCTGGCTGCTTAAAAACTGGGGTGGCGTAGAAAATATTGCCGCCAAAGGTATTATTGCCGATAATGTAAAATATTCTTTTTACATCGGTGCCGTCTTCTTTTTCGCTGCTGTCTTATACACCGTTTTAACTACTAAAGAATATCCGCCTGCGGATGTCGGTTTTAAAGAAAAAATCCAGGAAAGTAATAAAGGTTTTGGTGGCGGCGCCCGGGAAATATGGGATGCTATGATCAATATGCCCTCCCGCATGAAGCGTATTGCCGTCGTGCAGTTTTTTACCTGGCCGGGTTTATTCCTGATGTGGTTTTATTATTCTCTGTCTGTCGCCTATAATGTTTTTGGCGCAACCTCTGATACGGACCCTGTGTTTGGAGAAGGAAAAGATTTCGCAGGCCTTACTTTATCTTTTTATAGCGTGGTAACGTTTGCATTTTCATTTGTTTTACCATCTATTGCCAACCGCCTGGGGCGAAAGACAACACATGCACTCTGCCTTATTTGTGGTGCCATTGGCCTGATAAGTGTTAGCTGGATAGAAAATAAATATTTATTGTACGCCTCCATGACGGGTGTGGGTATTGCCTGGGCAAGTATTCTGAGTATGCCGTACGCCATGCTGAGTGGTGTGCTTCCTGCCCACCGTGTGGGAATATACATGGGCATCTTTAATTTCTTTATTGTGTTACCCGAAATCATCGCCGCACTTGGCTATCCTTGGCTGATGAGACATGTATTGAATAATAATATGCTTACTGCTGTGCAAAGTGGTGGCGTGCTGATGATAATTGCTGCTATTTTATGTTATGTATTAATAGATGAAAAGAAAAAAACTTACCCCAATGATGCCAGGACAACAGAACTTATTATTGAAGAAAACAGGCCGGTCTGAAGCAATAAAATTTAATTTACTGCTGAGCATGGCGATGGTGATATCCTCCGCCGCAATTTCACAGCAACGCATAGCCGAAGTTTACCCGGCGCACTGGTGGCCAGGAATGAAATGGCATACCGTACAGGTCATGCTGCACGGTGATCACATAGCCCCGGGAAACCTGGCTGCAACGACCCGCTACCCTGGGCTTAAAATTAAAGAAATAAAAAAAGGGGATAGTGATAATTATATTTTTATCGATTTGGATATTGCGGCTACCACCCGCCCGGGCAAGGCAACCATTTATTTATTTTATACTGGTGGCACAAAATTTTTTGAATTTGAAATACATAACCGCCGCTCCGGTAAAGGAAAAACCTATGCGCAGGGCGTAACCAGCGAAGACGTTATGTACCTGATCATGCCGGATCGATTCAGCAATGGTGATTCCACAAATGACCGTATTGCAGGCATGCGGGATCAGTCATTGAATCGTGATTCCATGTATCATCGCCACGGTGGTGATTTGCAGGGTATTACTAATCATTTAAATTACTTGCAGGACCTGGGCGTCTCCGCTGCCTGGATGATGCCTGTACTTGAAAATGATATGCCCGAACGCTCCGAACATGGATATGCATTTACCAATCATTACCGCATAGACCCCAGGCTGGGAGGAGAACGTGCCTACCTGCAACTTGGAAATGAGTTGCATAAAAGAAAAATGAAACTGGTACAGGATGCGGTATATAATCATGTCGGCCTAAAACATTTTACGGTACTGGATAAACCATTTAAAAACTGGCTGCATGAATGGCCTGTTTTTACGCAAACTAATTATAAAGATCAAACCATTTTTGATCCCTATGCTGCACCCCGCGATAAAAAAATTATGACCGATGGCTGGTTTGTTACGGCCATGCCAGACCTGAACCAGGACAATCCCTACGTGGCCAATTATCTTATACAACATGCCCTGTATTGTGTAGAAGAATTTGGGGTAGATGGATGGCGAATAGATACATATGCCTACAATGACTTAAAATTTATGAACAGGTGTAACCAGGCTTTGTATGATGAATACCCGTCCATTTCCATCTTTGGCGAAACCTGGGTGCATGGCGTACCGAATCAAAGTTATTTTTGCCGCAATCATTATGATATTCCGTTTAAAAGTAACCTGCAGAATACCACTGATTTCCAGCAATTGTTTTATGGCATTCAACCTGCCGTTAATGAAAAATTCGGGTGGACAGAAGGCATTAATAAACTTTATACTACCACGGCACAGGACTTCGTCTATGCCGACCCGTTCAACCAGGTTATTTTCCTGGACAATCACGATTTATCCCGGTTTTATTCTGTTGTAAATGAAGACACGGCAAAATATAAAATGGCCTTGGGCTGGTTATTCACTTTTCGGGGGATTCCCCAGATGTATTACGGCATGGAGCACCTAATGACGGGCGTTTCCAATCCTGACGGTCTGGTGCGGGGTGATTTTTTTGGTGGATGGGCAGGAGACAAAACAAACAAGTTTACCGCAGCAGGAAGAACAGAAAAAGAAAACTCCATATTTAATTATATACGCACCCTTATACATTTTCGGAATAGTTCTGAAGCAATTAAGCATGGAAAACTGATGCAGTTCCTGCCCCAGGATGGCCTTTATACTTATTGCCGTTATACAAGCCAGGAAGCTGTACTCTGTATAATGAACACAGGCGATAAAGATAAATCTGTGCAAGTTTTTAAAGACTATGCTGATGCGGTAAAAAACTACCGGCAGGCAGAAGATATTTTCAGCCACGAAAAGACTAGAGCAGATATTAAAATTTTGCCCGGGCAAATGAAAATATTCATTCTTCAACCTTAGTATTTATCAACATTTAGAATAAATTACCTGATTTTTTTCGGCAGGTTAACAAATGTGTGTATTTTACACATTAAACTTGCCATTTATGAAGAAGCTCTACTTTGTAGCCTGCTGCTTATGCAGCTTTCTTACCCTGCATTCCCAATCCCTGCTCACCTGGATACCCCAGTTCCCAACCGACAACGGGCCTTTAAATATAACCGTGGATTGTAACAAAGGCAATCGTGGCCTGTTAAACTACGAGGGTGGAAATTCCAATAATATATACGTGCACATGGGCGTGATTACCAACCTGAGCACCGGCCCTTCTGACTGGAAGTACACAAAATTTACGTACGGCACGGCAGATCCGCTGGCGCATGCTACTCCTTTAGGCAGTAATAAATACAGTTATAACATTGCTAATATCCGCTCATTTTTCAATGTTCCGGTTTCGGAAACCATTCTTAAAGTAACCTGCATTTTTCGGAATGCTGCCGGTACGCTTAAACAGGTAAACAGCGATAACAGTGACATGTATATTCCTGTTTATGCAGCAGGAGAATTTGCGGTAAGATTCACGTTACCGCCTTTTGAGCCACGCTATGTGCCCTGGCTGGAACCTGTAACTGCCACAGCTGGTTCTACTTTAGCCGTTACAGGCGTAAGCAGCCTGGCAGGTAACTTAACGCTGAAACTCAATGGCAGTACAGTCGCCACGGCAACTAGTGCGACCAGCATTTCAAACACAATAACTTTCTCTAACAGTTGCAACCAGGTTGTTGTTTTAGAAGGCACCAACGGAACCGTTACTAAAAAAGATTCCTTTACCGTCTATATTCCGCCGGTAACGGCAACGGGTAACCTGCCCGCCGGCGTAAAAGATGGAATAAATTACAGTACGACAAATAATGATGTTACCCTGGTACTCTTTGCCCCGCTGAAACAGAATGTTGTCGTCATCGGCGATTTTTCTAACTGGGCTATTAATTGTAATTACCAGATGACCCGAACGCCGGACGGCCAAAGATATTTTATAACCCTAACCGGTTTAATTGCCGGCACTATTTATAAATATCAATACGTGGTAGATGGCAACCTTAAAGTTGCTGATCCTTATACAGAACTGGTGTTGGACCCGGAGAATGATCAGTACATAAACAGCACTACTTTCCCTAACCTCCCCGCCTATCCTACGGGTAGCACTACAGGCATCGTAAGTACATTTCAGCCCGGTGCACCGGCTTATGCCTGGACCACTACAGGTTACACCCGCCCGGACAAAAGAAACATCGTTGTATATGAATTATTGTTGCGGGATTTTCTCGCCAGTTCAAACTGGCAAACGCTTACGGATACCCTGAATTACATAAAAAACCTGGGCATAAACGCGATAGAGATTTTACCTTTTAATGAATTTGAAGGCAACAGCAGCTGGGGCTATAACCCGGACTTTTATTTTGCACCGGATAAAGCCTACGGTACTAAAAACAACCTGAAGAAATTTATAGATGAAGCACATAAAAAAGGTATGGCTGTTATTATGGATGCTGTGCTGAACCAGGCTACAGGAAAAAGCCCGCTGGCGCAATTATACTGGGATCCATCACAAAATCGTCCCGCAGCAAACAGTCCTTTCTTTAATGTGACCTCACCTCACCCCTATTCCATTTTTAATGATTTTAACCACGAAGCTGATGCTACGAAATATATGGTTTCCCGCTACATACGGCATTGGCTCACAGAATACCGGTTGGATGGATTTCGGTGGGATTTGTCTAAAGGGTTTACACAGAAAGTATGCGGAGATGTAAGCTGCTGGAATGCCTATGATGCCAGCCGTGTTGCCATCTGGCAGCGATATTATGATTCTGCTCAAAGCATCAGTACCGGTTCCTATTATATATTAGAACACCTGGCCAATGACGATGAAGAAGCTGCCCTGGCAGATCGTGGTATGTTGCTATGGGGAAAAATGACGGACCAGTTTAACCAGAATACCATGGGTTATAATTCCAATAATAACCTGGGCCGGGCATATTACAAAAACCGTAGTGGCTGGAACCAGCCTTTACTTGTAACTTATGCCGAAAGTCATGATGAAGAGCGCATCATGTATAAAAATCTTACGTTTGGCAATAGTGCAAATGCTGCCCATAATGTAAAAGATTTACCAGTAGCACTCAAGAGAACTAAAGCTATGCAGGCTGTCCTGCTCATGCTTCCCGGCCCAAAAATGATTTGGGAATTTGGAGAACTGGGTTATGATCATTCTATTTTTGAGTGTACTAACGGTACTGTACCCACGCCTTATGGCAATGACCAGTGCAAACTGGATCCGAAACCTATCCTTTGGTCTTACGCCCAGGACCCGCTACGCAAGCGTATGTATAACGTAGTGGCCGCATTAAATAAATTACGCAATGCGAAACCGGCAACCTTTAATGCAGGTGTGGTAACAGGCAACCTGGATAACGGGTTGGTGAAACAATACAACGTGGTGCATACTGATTTAAGCGTAGTGGTGGTTGCAAACTTTGATGTGAACGCAACAACCGTAACGGTAAATTTCCCCTCGGCCGGAAACTGGTCAGACTATCTCGTGGGAAGTATAGACACGATTACTGCCGGCAGTTTATCTAAATCTATGCAGCTGGCCCCGGGAGAATATAAAGTACTCATAAATAAAAATATCAAAAGTGGCCTGGAGACTATTTTTCCTGTGCCACCTGTACCGGTGCCGGCAGGAGACGGGTTATCACTTATCGTTTACCCGAACCCGTTACCATTTCGTGGAAATATTTCTTACACCGTTCCGGGCAACGGGCAAACAACGATTGTACTGTATGATTATTCCGGTCAACGGATAAAAACAATTTTTGAGGGCCAGGTAAATACAGGTACATATGTTTTGCCGGTACACCGCTCCCTGTCTGCTTTAGCGCAGGGATTATATATTTTTAGAATAACCCAAAACGGCCAATCCAAGAATACAGTTTTTTATAAAACCAAACCTTAACCCTGTTGCAGATGTCATTAAATGAAGAAAATATTTCTTTATCTACGCCGGTAAAGACGTTGAAAAACATACAGACGGAAGTAAAATCTTCCGGAAATATTGCCGTTTCTGTAGACTGCGTCATCTTTGGTTTTGATGAAAACAAACTCAAAGTACTGCTGATAAGAAGCGATTTAAAAAAGTACAGGGGTAAATGGTCCCTACTGGGAGATTTGATAAAAACTTCAGAAGACCTGGACCAGGCTGCTCACCGTGTATTGAAAGAAAGAACGGGGCTTACTAATGTATTTTTAGAACAGGTTCACGGTTTTGGAAGTGTAACCCGCCATCCCGCAGGAAGAGTAATTACTATTGCCTATTGTTCATTGCTAAACATTAACCATTATAAATTAAAAATTCTGGATAACGAGGTTCACTGGCATCATGTAAAAAATGCAACGGAGCTGGCTTTCGATCACCAGGAGATTTTCGACATCTGTTATAAATGGTTGCAAAAAAGAATCCAGGAGCATCCCTTAGGATTCAATTTATTGCCCCAGAAATTTTCGTTGCGTGAATTACAAAATCTATATGAAGCCATCCTGGATGTGAAACTGGACCGGCGGAATTTCCGGAAGAAATTCTTTGCTATGAACTTTTTAACGGACCTCGATGAAATGGAACAGGATGTGCCTCACCGGCCCGGAAAACTTTATGAATTCAACTTCAAAAAGTATAAACTTCAGAAGAAAAATTGGGTGGGCATTGATTTTTAGGACTTTAGGTGGTAAGTCAGTACTGTAAAGGATTAAGAAAGAATTTTTTTTGTGTAAACCTGGCTCTTTTTTCCCAAAAAAATCTTCCACATTCTATTGCAATAAGAGAAAAAAATTTATATTGTGTAAGTTTTACACATTTAATGTGTAATTACTACACGAGAAACGGTTTGTTTAACAATTTAATGATTGCATTTATGAGAAAAAATCTCCAATTTTTTTTAATGTTAGTGATGTGCACTTTATTTGCATTATCCGCTACGGCTCAAAAAACGGTTACAGGCAGGGTTACCAGTGCTGCCACCGGGGAAGGCATTTCCGGGGTAACGGTAACGGTAAAGGGAAGCCGCACCTCTGTACAAACAGATGCAAACGGCAATTTTAGTATTGCAGCACCTGCAAATGCCCGCCTTTTAGTGAGCAGTGTAGGGTATACCACGCAAGACCTGGTTATTGGTAGCAATGCTAATATGAGCATTAACCTGGTACAGGCCACTGAGAGACTGGAAGACGTTGTGGTGGTTGCTTATGGCTCCGTCCGTAAAAAAGACCTTACAGGAGCTGTAACATCTATTAGTTCCAAAGATTTTCAGAAAGGAAACATCACTACCCCGGAGCAATTGATTGCCGGCAAAGTAGCCGGTGTTTCTATCGTCTCTAACGGTGGTGCCCCCGGTTCCGGAAGTACGATACGCATTCGAGGTGGTGCTTCGTTAAGTGCCACTAACGATCCACTTGTGGTAATAGATGGTGTACCGGTGAACAATGAAATAATTTCCGGAAATCCTAACCCCCTGAGTTTAATTAATCCGAATGATATTGAAACTTTTAATGTGCTTAAGGATGCTGCCGCTACTGCTTTATATGGTTCTCGCGCTTCTAACGGGGTTATCCTGATTACAACTAAAAAAGGCCGGGCTGGTAAACCTAAATTTAATTTTAATACACAGCTTTCTGCGGGTAAGGTTGGTAAAACTGTTGATGTTTTATCGGCTGAACAATTCCGTGCTTATGTGAATGCCAATGGCACTACGGAACAAAAAGCTTTATTAGGTGCAGCCAATACCAACTGGCAGGATGAAATTTACCAGACAGCCATCAGCACAGACAACAATATAAGTGTGAGTGGGGCATTATTATCAAAACTGCCATACCGGCTTTCACTGGGCTATCTAAACCAGAATGGTGTACTCCGTACGGGGAATCTGCAACGTACTTCAGTAGGTTTAAATTTATCTCCAAAATTGTTGAATAATAATTTATCAGTTGATATAAACCTTAAAGGCTCTTTAACGGATAGCCGCTTTGCAAACCAGGGCGCTATTGGTTCTGCAGGTGTTTTTGACCCCACTCAGCCGGTTAAATCCGGTTCCGGCAGGTACGGTGGTTATTTTGAGTACCTGGATGGGAATGCACAAAATGGGTTAAGGGCACTTACACCGAGAAATCCCGTAGGATTACTGGAACAAACGCAAGACAACGGACAGGCAAAGCGTGCTATTGGCAACATAATCCTGGATTATAAACTTCCTTTTCTGAAAGGCCTTAGAGCAAACCTGAACCTGGGTTTTGATGCCTCCAGAGGGGAAGGAAATTATGTTGTAAATGACAGTGCTGCACAGGGTTACAAAAGGTTTAAAGATCCGGCAACAAACATTTTCCATGGCGGAACAAGGTCAAATTATAAGCAGGAAAAAAACAGCAAGTTGCTGGAGTTTTACCTTGGCTATGGTAAAGATCTAAATTTTGCAAAAAGTGTTGTAGACCTGATTGCCGGGTATGCTTACCAGGACTTTTCCACTACAAATTATTTCTTCAATGATGCTACGTATGATGGAACTGGTGCAGGTATACCAAAATTTCCATTCGAAAAACCCGATTACACCATCCTGTCTTATTTCTCCCGCCTGAATTACAGCATTTTCAATAAATATTTACTTACCGCTTCTGTAAGAACAGATGGCTCTTCCCGTTTTGCCAAGGGAAACCGCTGGAGTGTTTTTCCGGCTGTGGCACTTGCGTGGAAAATTAAAGAAGAATCTTTTTTAAAGAACAGTAAAAATCTGAGTGACCTGAAATTACGTATTAGCTATGGAGAAACAGGGCAGCAGGAAGGCATCGGTTTGTATGATTATTTACCTTTCTATTTTCTGAGCAACGACCAGGCTCAATACCAATTTGGCAATAATTTTTATAGCCTTTATCGCCCAAGTGGATATTATGGTGGCCGTAAATGGGAAACCACTGCAACAAGCAATATTGGTTTAGACTATGGCTTTGCCAATAACCGCATCACCGGTAGCCTGGATTTTTATTATAAAGAAACAACTGACTTGCTCAACGAAATCAACCAATCTGCCCTTACCAATTTCAGCAATAAGATTGTTGCGAATGTGGGTAGTATGACCAATAAGGGTGTTGAGTTTGCCATTACCGGGGATGTCATCCGCAAAAATAATTTTACCTGGAACCTTGGTTATAATGTGACTTACAATAAAAATAAAATTACCAAACTAACCATTTCTGATGACCCTAACTTTCGGGGAAATCAATTTGGCGGCATTTCTATAGGTACAGGAACGACCCTGTTTGTTAACCAGGTAAACCAACCCAGTAATTCATTTTACGTTTATAAGCAAGTATACGACCCGACAACGGGTAAGCCCATTGATGGCTTATTTGAAGATTTAAACCGTGATGGGGTGGTGAATGATAAAGACTTATACGTATACCAAAAGCCGGCACCGGATTTATTTATGGGCTTTACATCTAATGCAACCTATAAAAATTGGAATGCCGGATTTACAATGAGGGCCAGCTTTAATAATTATGTGTACAATAATATTAATGCAGGGCTCGGCTCCAGGAGCAATGTTTTCGGAAATGGTTATTTGAATAATGCTTATTCTGATTTACTCAATACCAACATCAGCGGCACAAAAAATGGACAATACCTGTCTGATTATTACATCAACAATGCCTCCTTTCTCCGGATGGATAATGCAAACCTGGGATATAATGCCGGAAAAGTTTTTAATGACAAGGCAAATTTACGGTTAGGCTTCACCGTTAACAATGTTTTTGTGGTGACTAAATACAAAGGCCTGGACCCTGAAATTAGCGGGGGTGTTGATAATAACTTTTACCCCAGGCCCCGCAGTTTTGTGTTAGGCGCTAACCTGGATTTTTAATATCTCAAAAGAAAAAATTAAAATATGAAAAAATTTATGTTCAATAGCACCTTCGCCATACTCCTGGGGTCGGTCTTATTAACGGGCTGTACAAAAGACCTGGACAAGAGCCCCACGAATGGCAATACACCGGATATCGTTTATAGTACTGCTTCAGGATATAAGCAGGCTTTTGCAAAAGTTTACGGAAGCTTTGCACTTACCGGTAATTCTGGCCCTGCCGGTAATGGAGATGTACAGGGAATTGATGAAGGCACTTCAGATTTTCTTCGGCTTTTCTGGTGGAGCCAGGAAATCTCTACAGATGAAGCTGTTGTACAGGCGGGCTGGAATGACCCGGGCATCCATAATTTTCATCCTATGAACTGGTCTGCTGATAATGTAATTCTGAAAGGTGTTTTCTACCGGGCAGCTTACCAGATTACCCTGGCAAATGATTTCCTTCGCCAGTCTACAGATGAAAAACTTGCCAGCCGAAATTTAACCGGAAGCAGTGCTGATACTATCCGCAACTATCGCCCGGAAGTGCGTTTTTTAAGGGCATATCAATATTGGGTGTTAATGGATTTGTTTGGCAACCCGCCTTTTGCCCTGGAAGACTTTCAACTGGGTAGCGGCCTTCCCACACAAATAAAGCGGGCAGATCTTTTTGCCTGGCTGGAAACTGAATTAAAAGACCTGGAAACAAAATTATTGCCTGCCCGTACAAATGAATATGGCCGTGCTGATGCAAGTGCTGCAAGAGCCTTATTAGCCCGTATGTACCTCAATGCTGCTGTGTATACAAGTACCCAACGCAACAATGACGCCGCTACTTACGCTGCAAAAGTTATCACTGATGGTTATGCATTAATGCCTGACTATCGTAACCTTATGCTGGCAGATAATAACCTGGCTAATAACGAGGTTATTCTTTCTATTAATTATGATGGCACACGCACCACAAGCTATGGTGGAACAACTTTTCTTAGCCATGCACCTGTAGGCGGAGATATGGTAGCCGTAAACTATGGTATTAATGGTGGCTGGGCCGGCCTACGTACAACTAAGAATTTACCTTTGCTCTTCCCGGATGTGACCGGAACAGCAGATAAAAGGGCCCAGTTCTTTACAACAGGCCAATCCCTGGAATTGTCTGCAGAACCAGCGCCTTCATTTAAGGAAGGTTATGCGGTAACGAAGTTTCGTAACGTTACCAAGACAGGGGCACAGGGTTCCAGCCCGGATTTTTCAGATATTGATTTTCCTATTTTCCGCCTGGGTGAAATGTACCTCGTGTATGCCGAAGCGGTAGTTCGGGGTGCTACAACAGGGAACATGACCACAGCGGTTAGTTATATTAATGCATTACGCACAAGGGCTTATGGAAATACCAGTGGAAATGTTGTTGCTTCAGATCTTACCTTAAATTTTATGCTCAATGAAAGAGCACGGGAATTATATTGGGAAGGTTTCCGCCGTTCAGACCTGATCCGCTTTGATAAGTTCACCACTGCCAGTTATCTCTGGCCCTGGAAAGGTGGCGTAGGTTCCGGCACCGCAGTGGCATCTTATCGTAACCTGTTCCCTATACCTGCAGCAGAAATAAACTCTAATCCAAACATGGTTCAAAACCCGGGCTATTAATCACCTATAATAAATAAACGATGAAAAAAATAATCACATATACAGGATTGCTGGTACTTGCAGTACTGGTGCTGGCATCCTGCGAGAAAGATGAAAATAAAATTTATTACGAAGGTGGTACTGCCCCGGCATTATCGGCTAATAAAACCGGTTCTATTCCTTTAAGTTTTTTAAACAAGGATAATGAAGCCATTACTTTTAACTGGACAAATCCCAACTATTCATTTACAACCGGGCTAAGCTCACAAGATGTAAATTATATCCTGGAGATAGATTCACTGGGAGGCAACTTTTCCAGTGCCGGAAAAATCAGCATATCAGTAGGTAAAGACCTTACCAAAACGCTTACACAATCTGAGCTGAATGATTTATTGCTAAACCAGATGGTGCTTACACCCGGCAGAATTTATAACCTGCAGGCACGTATTAAATCTAACATTGCCAGTAGCGCCAGTACACAACTTATAAGCAACGTGTTGAGTTTCACAGTGACTCCTTATGCTATTCCGCCTAAAGTAAACCCTCCAACCAGTGGCACACTTTATATTACCGGTAGTGCAACACCAGCCAGCTGGCAGTGTGGATGTGGTGAACCGGAGCTGTTGAGCCAAAAATTTAACCGTATTTCCAGTACGTTATATGAACTTTCATCTATAAATCTCACTGCCGGAGGTTCTTATCTTTTTCTTCCGGTATACGGTAGCTGGTCAGCCAAGTACGGCTTTACTGGAGCGGGAAACACCAACAATCCAATTTCGGATGATTTCAAAGATGGTGGTAATGATATAAAAGCTCCTGATGTGGGTGGTGCTTATAAAATTACCGTGGATTTCCAACGCGGCAAATTCACTTTAACCAAATTATAAATTACTGCATCACGGTCATAAATAAAATAATATGAAAAAAATACTTCAATCACTTTGCTTTCTCTTCCTGGCCGGGTTAATTATTGCCGGTTGCGAAAAAGCCGCCGACCTGGAATTATATGGAAGTGGTAAAGCACCGGAATTATCTGCCAGTTCTTTAACTGTCGCTGCAGCAGCAGCCGATTCTTTGAATAATGTCTTCACACTTTCCTGGACGGATCCCCGTCATGCATCAGATTCCAACACCTATAAATATGTTATCCAGTTTGACAGCAGCGGGCGAAACTTCGCAAAAGCTGCTTCTGTAACGGTAATAGGTACACGCAGTAAAACTTTTACCGGGAAAGAATTGAATGGCATCTTACTGGGTTTTGGTTTTGCTTTCAATACGCCCTATGATGTGGATGCCCGGGTTATATCTTCTTATAATAACAATAACGAACAGTTGATATCTAACGTGGTTAAATTAAAAATGACCCCTTATAAAATACCTCCTGCTGTTCCACTACCAACAACTTCTAAACTTTATATCGTTGGTGATGCTACAGTTTTTGGATGGACGAATCCTGCGGTTATGCCGGCAAACCGCCAGCTAACCCGAATGGATGAAACTACCTGGGCGGGTATTTATAACCTTACTGGTTCCGGCGCTTATTTGTTATTGCCTTTGGCAGGGGACTGGGGAAATAAATATTCTGTTGCCAATGGTTCCCTCGCTGGCCTGGCCAATGGAGGTAGCTTTGGCTTTAACCTGAGTGATAATTTTCCGGGTAATGTTTCTGCGGGTGCAGGATTTTATAAAATGGTTTATAACTTTCAGCGTGGTTCCTTTACCGTTACCAAAACAAATAATCCCCTGGGCGATGAATTATACATAACCGGCGATGCCACTACCGGTGGCTGGGTAAATAATCCTCCTGCTCCACAGAAATTCACTGCAATTAGCAACGGCGTATTTGAAATTACTATGGCCTTCACGCCAGGGAAATATTATAAATTCCTGAATACTTCCGGCCAATGGCAACCCCAGTTTGGTGGTAATAGCGCCACTGGCGGCGACCTGTTTGCAAATTATGGCTCCGGCAGCGACCCTGACGCCGTACCAACTCCTGCTGTAGCGGGAAATTATAAAATCACGGTTAATTTTTTGAATGATGGACTTAACAACCGCGTAGGAACTTACACTGTTGTAAAGCTCTAATTCCGTAAGAATTTAGATTATATAAAGCCGGGAAAATTTTTCCGGCTTTTTTGTGCCTACACAAATTGATATAAATAATTTTCCAGGTAAGTACCTCAAAATATGAACACAGAGCTGTCAAATAAACTTCTGATTTATCAATTTACCTTCACGAATAATTATTGACTCTTAATGCTATCGTATGACCAATGACCTAATGACCTAATGACTGAATGACTGAATGACTCATTGACCCATTAACCTAATGACCAACTTCTATTTCACAATTTCTTCCAACACTTTACCAATACTTCCCGAAGGGGATTGAATCTGCAAAAGAGCAGAGATAGTTGGTGCAATATCCGTCATGGATACGGGGCGATATGTTTTGCCTTTGGGGATATGCCAGCCGTAAAATATCAGGGGTATATGGGTATCATAATTATAGATGGTTCCATGCTCCGTTCCTGACCAATCCACATCATCATAATTAGGTTTTAGCAAGACCTGTATAGCACCACTTCTACGGGCGTAATAACCATTAATAAGTTTCTCTTTTATTGATGCCTGCATAATTGTTTCAGCAAGATGATCATAATCGAAAACCATCAAGACTTCCGGGCGGTCACGAAAAAACGACATGACCGATACTTTAACTTTATCCCTATCCAGGCTAGCCTTCCTGATTCTTGCTTCATCTAAATATACCTGGTAATCAATAATTTTCGGCACCAGGGAATCTTGGCCAAAGGTTGTTTTCAAAACTTTGTTTAGTTCCAGCCGGACACTATTCATTTTCAGGTTTCCGCCCGGCATTTTATGTTCCTGGTAAAATCCGGGGATAGCTGAAGCGCCATGATCCGCAGTCAAAAATAAAAGGTAGTTTCCTTTACCGGCATAAGCATCCAACATTAGGAAAAACTTTTCCAACTCTTTATCCAACCGCAGGTACGTGTCTTCAGCTTCTAAAGAATTTGGCCCAAACCGATGGGCAATATAGTCCGTAGATGAAAGGCTGATGCACAGTACATCTGTAAATCCTGATTTCCCCAGCTTTTCTTCCCTGATAAGTGTTTCTGCAAAATCTAGCGTGTAGGTGTT
>JBDSWG010000113.1:0-3102 GCA_039926825.1 Ferruginibacter sp. | reverse complement strand
GTTACAAGCATGGCCGCAACCTGAATTACGAGGCAAAAGATGTTCTCGCCTTCCGCGATCCAAAAGAAGGGGGCTTGCCGGTACCTAATGTAAATTCAAGCTATATTTTTGCAAAAGGTGATATATTCCTTTGCTACCCTAATAATTATAACCATTTTGTAAACTATTACAAAAACACTTTCCAGCATGGGGGCATAAGCCTGGAAGAAATGATTATACCGGTTATTCGTATGACGAATAAATAATTTTACCCACTTGTGGACAATGTTATTTTAGTTTTTCATGCGATTACCGGAAGTTGCAGCTTCAGGATAAGGAAAGGATTAATATGAAATACAACCAGCATACCTTAGATAAAGTAGAAAAAATAGTGGAAGAGGCCGGGTATATTATCCGGTATGAAAGAGGAACTTTCCAAAGCGGTTACTGCATACTCCAGGAAAAGAAAGTGGTTGTTCTTAATAAATTTTTTCAAACGGAAGGGCGTATTAATACACTCGTTGACTTGCTTCCGCAACTCGATATAAATGTCGACAGGCTAACCCACGAAAGCCAGAAATTTTTAGATCAAATCCGTGCGGCCACCCCGGAAAATCTGTCTTGAGAGAATATTATATAACTAAATTTGTATGGTGTATTGCCCACCGTTAACCATTACATTCCTGGGAACCGGTACCAGCAGCGGTGTTCCCATGATTGCCTGCCCCTGCGATGCATGCCATTCTGCAGATAATAAAGACAAGCGCTTGCGCAGCAGTATTCTCGTTCAATCAGAAAATACAACCCTGGTGGTGGATACGACGCCAGATTTTCGCTACCAGATGCTGCGGGCCGGTGTAAAAAAGCTGGACGCTGTAATTTATACGCATCCCCATAAAGATCACATAGCCGGACTGGATGATATAAAGGCCTTCAATTATTTTTCCGGAAATGCCATAGATGTTTATGCAAATGAGATGACCCGCAAAGCTTTGCTGAATGAGTTTCATTATATTTTCCTAGAAAATAAATACCCAGGCATACCCGAGATTAATGTGAAAGATATTGGAGAATCTACTTTTATGGTGGGTGATATTCCAGTAACACCACTTCCCGTCTGGCATTTACACATGCCTGTGCTGGGCTTCCGATTTGGTAATTTTACCTATATCACAGATGCGAACCGCATTGAAGAAGAGGTGAAGGATAAAATACTGGGTTCCGAAATTTTAGTTCTCAACGCTCTGAGGCATAAAAAACACATTTCGCACTTTACTTTACCAGAAGCTATTGCGGTGGCAGACGAGCTCCGGGTTCCCCAGGCATATTTTACTCACATCAGCCACCAGTTAGGATTGCATGCTGTAATTAATGCCGGTTTACCTGCAGGGAGACAATTGGCTTTTGACATGCAAAAACTGCATATTCCCTGAAAAATCTTCTTGGATATAAACGCCACCTGGAGTACATTAGTGTATGCTCCGGGCCCCTAAAAAGAAATACCTGCATTTCAACAGGAAAGAAAGAACGGGTACAATATTGTTGATGGTATTGGCCGGGCTATTTGTAACAGCACCGATACTCTGGGGCATATTTTATAAACCCCTTCATCCAGGGTTACATGCAGAAGATTTGCCCACCCTCACGGAAGGTGATTCTACAGATGGGCAACAAAATGATAAACCTGCCTATAGCCGGTCGTCTTATAACAGTAGCAGCGATCGCTCATCCTATAAAAGCAATACCCCGGAAAAGCTAAATCTTTTCAACTTTGATCCGAACACCCTGGATGAAGCGGGCTGGAAACGGTTAGGCCTAAACGAAAAAAATATTCATACCATTTTAAATTATACCGCTAAAGGTGGTAAATTTTATAAACCGGAAGATCTCAAGAAAATCTGGGGGATACGGCCGGAAGTAACAGAGCAACTCATACCTTATATTAGCATTGCTGCTAAAGATGAATCTTTTCAACCCAAAACCAGCCCCGCATATACCCGCCCGGAAAAAATTATCAGTCATGTGGATATAAATGTTGCCGATAGTGCAGACTGGGAGGCACTTCCCGGCATAGGACCGGCTTTTGCACGCCGTATTGTAAATTTTAGAAAGAGGCTTGGTGGTTTTGTAAATACACAACAGGTGTCAGAAACTTTTGGACTGCCGGATTCAACGTTTCAAAAAATTCTACCTTACCTGGAAAAAAACCGGGATGTAATACAACATATTAATATAAATACGGCTACCCTTGAAGAATTAAAAGCGCATCCTTATATCCGCTACCAGTTGGCAAATACCATTGTACAGTTCCGGACGCAGCATGGAAATTTTTTGGCACCTGAGGATTTGAAAAAAATCATGATTATGGATGATGCAACCCTGCAAAAAATACTTCCTTACATAACCGTGTCCAACTAACACCCGTTAGTCAAATTTTATTTCGTTATTTTTGATGCCTCAAACGATTGAATTATATGGATTTTTCTACAGATGAAATAACAATGCAGGTGGCTGAAAGTGCCCGGGAATTTGCTAATCAACATATTCGCCCGAAACTGATGGAATGGGATGAGGCCCAGGAATTTCCCCTTCATGTTTTTAAAGAAATGGGGAAACTTGGGCTAATGGGTATACTTGTTCCGGAAAAATATGGTGGCACAGGTCTCGGCTACTATGAATACAACCGCGCCATCCAGGAAATTTCAAAAGTTTGTGGTTCTATAGGGCTTTCTATGGCAGCTCATAATAGTTTGTGTACGGGTCATATCCTGGCTTTTGGAAATGAAGAGCAGAAACAAAAATATTTGCCTAAGCTGGCTACTGCAGAATATTTAGGTGCCTGGGGACTTACAGAACCCAACACTGGGAGTGATGCGGGCAATATGAAAACAACGGCGGTAAAAGATGGAGAAAACTGGGTTATAAATGGTACCAAAAGCTGGATAACCCATGGCAAATCGGGTGATGTTGCAGTTGTTATTTGCCGGACGGGAGAACCCCGGGCAAAGAATAATTCTACGGCTTTTGTGGTGGAGCGGGGAACGAAAGGTTTTTCAGCCGGTAAGAAAGAAAATAAGCTGGGCATGCGGGCCAGTGAAACCGCTGAGATGATTTTTGATAATT
>JBDSWG010000112.1:0-6566 GCA_039926825.1 Ferruginibacter sp. | reverse complement strand
ATTCCCTCAAGGAAATATTGCTAAGACAAGCCA
The DNA here is from genome assembly GCA_039926825.1 of Ferruginibacter sp. Taxonomy (GTDB): domain Bacteria; phylum Bacteroidota; class Bacteroidia; order Chitinophagales; family Chitinophagaceae; genus Ferruginibacter. Next base: position 6,533 of record JBDSWG010000112.1, on the reverse strand, counting down.
ACGAATGAATACCAACAACGGCGGGGATTTTGTATGGAGTATTAAAACCCAATTTAGAATTTGCAAGAATATGTCTTAACCCTTTTTAAAGAATATCCCCAGCTAGCTGTATTCATCAGTATTTGTCTAAGTGTGGTGATTGCTATACTTGGGTTAGTGCCAAGCGTATTTGTCACTGCTGCCAACATTCTATTTTTTGGCTTAATAAACGGTACGTTGATCTCATTCATCGGCGAAGCCCTTGGTGCAGCCATTGCCTTTGTATTGTATCGCAAAGGCTTTAAAAAAATCACGGAAAAAAAACTGGAAAAATATAAAATGATTAGCAAGCTGGTACAGGCTGAAAACAGGCAGGCTTTTTATCTTATTTTTTCCCTGAGGCTTATACCATTCGTTCCTTCCGGCCTTATAACCTTTGCAGCGGCTATTGGTAAAGTATCTTTTATTATTTTTCTTATAGCCAGTTCCCTGGGCAAATTACCTGCCTTGCTTTTGGAAGCCTGGTCAGTTTACGAGGTAACAAAATTCGGGTGGCAGGGTAAATTAATTTTAATAGTAGTTGCCATTGCATTGTTGTATTGGGTGCTGAGGAAAAAAAAACGACAGGTAAAATATAAATGATACGCATTTTAAAAGTTGGGAGTAAAATAGATAGTATTCCCTGTGCAGCTCCGTGGCTTCTCTTGCCTTCCTCTGTGTAATTGTTTATGTACCCGATTTTTGTATAAAAGTCCAAACGATAACGGATAAGTAATTTGGTGGCTGCGGACTTTTATTGAGATTGGTAAATATCTCCTGTGTCCCAACGGGGTTTTCACAACGTACTCCTGAAATACAAACGAAATCACCCTGCGAAACCCCGGTGTATAATGTACTTCGGGTTAAAAAGTTTTCCTGTCAGATATTATCGCACTGTCCTGAACAAGTAATGTTTTCCATCGCCTGGGGTCTTCACCAACAACGGGCGAGCCCAAAGTATGAGCAGTATTTTTCACAGTAACTTCTGTCCCCTAGCATGTCTGTGCGCCAGATAACATTGCGCATGCCTACATCGGAACAGGAATATGAGGATCTCCTGCGGAAGAAATTTTTCCTCCAGCATCTAAATTTAAAAAAATAGTTACCAATTTTAGGTAACTTTACAATAAATAAATTAATATTTATGAGCCGAAATACATCTGTTTCGTTAGGTAATTATTTTGAAAGCTTTGTTGACAACAGGGTTACACAAGGCAGGTTTAAAAATGCAAGTGAAGTTATTCGGGCAGGCTTAAGATTACTGGAAGAAGAGGAAAATAAAATTGTTGCTTTAAACAAAGCGATTGAAGAAGGAATAGAAAGTGGAATGGCTAAAAATTTTAATCCTAAAAAACATCTTGCATTTTTAAAAGCCAATAAAAGGAAAAATGGTTAAATACGTCCTAAGCAATAAAGCGGTTGATGATTTGTCAAATATTTGGAATTATACTTATGAAATTTGGTCTGAAAATCTAGCTGACAAATATTATTTCCAGCTTCTCGATTATTGCCAGGATCTATCTGAAAACCCTCTTTTAGGAAAGCATTATGAAGAAATCTATATTGAATTATTTGGATTCAAACCAAACCATCATATTATTTTTTATAGAAAATTAAAAGGAACAAGAATTGAGATTGTAAGAATTTTGCATGGCCAAATGGATTTAAAAAATAGAATTCAGGAATAAAACCAGCGCTAATAACTCAGCTTACATTTTGCCCAACGGACAAGATATGAAGGCGATGTTGGCCAGGCCTCTGAAGTTAAAATAATTGATTATCATTAAATATTCGAAAATGGCAAGGCTTAAAAATATTCATCCCGGAGAAATTCTAAGCGAAGAATTTCTTATTCCTTTCAATATTTCTGCCTGCAAACTTTCGAAAGATATTGAAATCCCTCAAACAAGAATATTTGAAATCGTGAAAAGCGATCGCAGAATTACAGCCGACGCAGCTTTTAGGTTGAGTAAGTATTTTGGCAACTCTGCTAAATTCTGGCTTGGCTTACAAGATGATTTCGACATTGAAGAAGAATTATTTGCTAAAGGTGCTATATTAAAATCTATAAAGTCATTAAAATCAAACGTCGCATAACATGATTTGTGCAAGACTGGCAACACGTTGTTCAGCCCAGGCAGCAGTGCCTGTACTGCATTTGAAACATCCAGCCCCGCACAAAACCTTGCCCAGCTATAGTAAAATAAAAGAGATTTCGAAGTGAAAGTAACATCGGTTATTATACTATTAGTGTTTACTATTGCGGTAACTCCAACTTTGCTACATGCGCAAAGTTTTACTATTGATACTTTAAATAACTCAATTGATGTTTCCGGTAATTTTAATGGTGGAGAAATACACCTTCCGGCAGTAAAAAGTAGACCTGACTTTCCAGGGGGTAAAAAAGCCTGGCAGGATTTTCTTCTTTCCAATATTAATATTAGAATTCCTGTTGCAAATAAAGCTATTCCGGGCACCTACAAGGTAATGATTCGATTTATTGTGGGAAGTGATGGTAAGTTGTGGGGCATAGGTTCCGATTCAAATTGCGGTTATGGAATGGAGCTTGAAGTGATGCGTTGCATCAACAAAAGTGTAGCATGGATACCAGCAGAAACCAACAGAGGTAAAAAAGTAAGTTTTACTTTGCGAACAATCGTAATTTTTACGGTAGCACTAAACGATGTTGTGATTAGCATTCTATAAAATACTTACTATCAAAAACATTTCCCGATTGCGGTTGAAGGCAGCCCTGTTGCTGCTATCATTTCAGGCCATCACCAACGACGAGTTAGCCCCAAGGAATAGACCCTAAAAACGAATAAAAAATAGAAACGCTTATTTATTCTCTTTCTCTTCCAGGCCCTCCAGGTAAGCCTGCTTACCGGCTTCCCGGTATTCGGCGCCCCACGCAGTAAAATAATCATGCGCTTTTATAAAACTGATTTGTTGCAGGCGCCAGGCTTCTTTTGTAAGACTTGGGTTTAGAAAATGAATTTCACGGTAAAGCATATCCGCAATTTTGAAAGCCTCGGGTGTACCCAGGTAAGCCAGGTCAGCATCTGCAATAATTTCTCCCAGTTTATTGCGGGGCTCCTGCGGCATTATTGTCGCATGTATAATGGCACAAACCGCCTCAATCTCCCAGGTATCATAGCCAAAATTCGGGAGGTACAACCTGGCCAGCCGGCAACTTTCGGCCTCATGATCTACATATTTATGAATGAAGCCTGAGTCGTGCCAGAGCGCCGCCATACTTATTAACGCTATCTCCGAATCTGTGCAGTTTTCGTAGGTCGCTATTTCCCTGGCGGTTTCAAGTACATAGCGGGTATGGGCAAAATTGTGGTAATAATAATTCGGTGGCAGGTTATCATCGAGCAGGCGGTGCACAAAGATCTCCATATTTACATCAATGCTCATGACGGCGCACTTTAAGAACACCGCCACTCGCTTCCTTTATGCTTTGTACATACACGAAAGCTTTGGGATCAATAGTTTGTATGGTATCCTGGATTTGTTTCACTTCCAGGCGGGTAACAATGGTGACGATAATTTCACAGTCTTCTTTATGTTCGAAACTACCGGGAAGGAACCCACGCTCTCCTTTATACACCGTTATGCCTTTACCCAGTTCATTCACGAGGTAAGATTTTATATCATCTTGCCGGGAAGAAACTACATTCATGGCGGTATATTCTTCTATACCATCTACCACGTAATGTATGGCCCGCGTGGCCGTAAAATACGTGATGATAGAATACATCGCCTTTTCAATTCCAAACTCCATGGCAGCCACACCAAATATGACAATGTTTATAAGCATGATGATCTCACTGTTAGAGAAACCCGTTTTTCGCCGCGTAAAAACCGCGATGACTTCTGCCCCATCTAAAACGCCACCGGTACGAATGACCAGGCCCACGCCTGCGCCGATGAGGATGCCGCCAAAAATGGCGATAAGCAGTTTATCCCGGGTGAAGGGTTCTATATTTATAAACACCAGGCCCATGGCCAGCAATAATACCGCTATAGATGTCTGCACCGCAAACGTTTTTCCTATTTTCCGGTAACCCATATAAATAAAGGGCGCATTTAATATTATAACAAGAGCGGCTATTTTTATGTGGAATATTTCGTGAAGCAGGATGGATATACCTGTTATGCCACCATCCAGGAAGAGGTTTGGAATCATAAACCCCTTCATAGCCAGCACCGCCAACAAGGTTCCCATCAATATCTGCACAATATTTTTGGGGTTTAATACTTTATCCCATTCTATTTCATCCGTCCTGAATTTCTTGTGTAATTTCTTTGACATGGTTACTGTTGATTCCGGGTCTAAATATAAGTAAACTATTATAAAATGATGACCAGGCAGCCAGAAGCGCCCCTCAATAAACCTGGACAATATTAAATTTAACTGCCGGTAATTTATAATGCTTTTGAATAAAGTATTTAGCAAACTCAACCTTAAAGTATGGGCTGGGCTTTTTATAAACTAAAGGTGATGGTACGGGAAAATTTTTGGGGAACAATATTTTTAAGGTATGACGGAATTTTGTATTCAGTATTTCCTCAGTTTATGGGTATATTTTTACAAAAACCAAAAGATGAAGGTGCTTATAGTTGAAGACGAAAAAGATTTGGCCAAAAGTATGGTGGCCTATTTAAAAGAAGAGAGCTACATCTGTGAACTGGCGCCGGATGTAAAAACGGCAAGATATAAAACTGAATCTTTCGACTATGACTGTATCCTTCTTGATATCAGCCTGCCGGATGGTAATGGCCTTACGGTATTGAAAGAACTTAAAGAAAATAAAAAGACTGACGGGGTTATTATTATTTCTGCAAAGGATTCAATTGATGACAGGATTGAAGGTTTAAACCTGGGAGCAGATGATTACCTGGCAAAGCCATTTCACCTTTCAGAACTGAGTGCCCGGGTGGCGGCTGTAATACGTCGCCGCCGGTTTGATGGTAACAATACAATAATTATAAATGAACTTACGATAGATACCATTGCAAAATCAGCCAGTGTGCAACATGTTGCCCTGGACCTTACACACAAAGAATATGACCTACTGCTCTACCTCGTTACAAATAAAAACAGGATCATTTCTAAAAATGCCATAGCAGAGCACATAAGTGGAGACGAGGCGGAAGTTTTTGATAATTATGATTTTATTTATGCCCACATTAAAAATTTAAAAAAGAAATTATCAGTTGCTGGTTGCGATGATTATATTAAATCGGTTTATGGCATGGGTTATAAATTTGAAATTCAACTATGAGGTTGCTGAATAAATCTTTGCGGTTGCATTTGGTATATGCTGTTGTGGTTTTAATAATAGCAATACCTGTATTTTATTTTGCCATAGAAAGTATAGTAGCAGAAGATGTGGACGAAAATATGGTGACACAGAAAAAAAGTTTATTGGCCAAATTAGAAGCTCAATCAAATGCTACGGTCAATTTTTTACCGGAAGTCATTTCGACGGATTTTGAAATATCTCCTATACCCATATTTCAAAAAAAAGATAGCCTTTATACCATAAACGAATATGACAGCACATCTGCTGAGCGCCTGCCTTACAGGATACTGGAAAGCAACATCATGATTAAAGACCGCCCTTATTCTCTCACACTCAAAAATTCTTTAATTGATACGGAAGATTTAAAAGAACGCATAGTTTTGATCATGGGGATTTTGTTGTTGAGTATTATTGCCGGTTTTTATTTAATCAATATTTATATTTCCAAAAATACCTGGAAGCCTTTCTATTCAACGCTTGAAAAATTACATCATTTCCGGGTAGATAAAAATGAGCCCCTTCTCTTATCAACCTCTGACGTAACCGAGTTTTCAGATTTAAATAAAGCGCTCACAAGCCTGGCACTTACCAACCAACAGGTGTACCAATCACAAAAAGAATTTACTGAAAATGCCTCGCATGAAATTCAAACGCCACTTGCCATTTTGCAGGTTAAGTTAGAACTACTCATGCAGACGACACCGCTTACTGCAGAGCAGGCAGCATTACTTACCGATGCTGGGCAGGTTGGGCAGAAGATGAGCAAACTAAATAAAACACTGCTGTTGCTTTCTAAGATTGAGAACCACCAGTTTCCTGAAACTGAAAATATTCCTTTGACTACAATCGTTACACACCTGCTTCAACAATACAAGAACGCCATTGCCGAAAAGGGGTTGAAGATTCACGCGGAAGAAATGGGTGACGCACTTTTAATTGCAAACCCGGTGATGATTGAGATGCTGATTTCTAACCTGCTTGTGAATGCTATCCGGCATAATATTAAAAATGGTTTGATTAAAATTAGTTTCGTGAATAACCTATTCACCATTTCAAATTCAGGAAAACCGGGAGCCCTCGACAAGTCAAAACTTTTTCAACGCTTTCAAAAGCAAGCGGCTATGGGTGAAAGCCTCGGCTTGGGTCTTGCCCTGGCGCACCAGATATGTATTTTATATGGCGCTGAAATCAGTTATACAT
>JBDSWG010000111.1:0-2906 GCA_039926825.1 Ferruginibacter sp. | reverse complement strand
TTCTTCACTTCCGGGCAACTGGTAAATAGGTTCCAGAGCAGCCCGCTACGGTAATTTTCTATCATGCAAATAATAGGGCCCTGGTCAATGGCCAGGTAAGAATCAGCAAACCATATATCATGTAAAGAAAATGCATCCGTAAATCCATAGTCTTTCCAGATTTTATCACCGAGGACAAAATAATAAAAACGCAGGGCTGCCATTGATTGCGCTGGGGTATAAGGAAAGGAGGATAAGGCTGCCGTAGGTGCAATGTATCCCCTGTCATTGGTAGGCGAACTGGCCGTGTAGCCGTTTTCTATATCACTTGCCGTAAGGCCCCAGACAGAATCACTATACCCGTAAAAATGATTCGGATTAGCCCGGCAATAGCTATAATTTATTAACGTGTGATTCGTTGTTTGCGTGGCATAATTTGCTGAAGGATCACTAAGCCCCGTTGGCTTCATTCCCAGGAAGGAATAATGTTCAAAGAAAAGGGGCCCGCCCAGGACTGGCCCTAACGGCAACACATAACCGTAGTATGTATTTCCATTCAGAAAACTGTTGCTGTTTTTCCAGCCGGAAGTATACACTCCCTGCGGGATGGAATGCGTAGTAGAAGAGGCTGCCATCACGTAGGTTATGAGGGCTTCGTTCCATCCCCTGACTGGAAAATTCATAGCCCAGTTAAAATTGGGGCTCCAGTGCCAGTACAAAACATTCTGGCCACCATTGCGAAACCAATCCCATTCTACCCGATCCGCAATAACATTAATATCATTTCTTAAAGTAGTTTCTGCAGCACCGGCATCACTGAAATATTGCCGGGCTGTTAATAATCCTTGGATGAGGTAAGAAGTTTCAACGAGGTCCGCACCATTATCCTGGGCACTGAAAGGAATAACCTGTCCGTTCGTGCCATTCAGCCAGTGGGGATAGGCACCATGAAAAGTCTGTGCTGTATTTTTTAAAAAAGCAACAATCGTCTGCATGCGGGTAAAGCCCTGGGTGCGGGTGATAAAGTTCCTGCTTACTGCTGTTACGATAGACATAATACCAAAACCAGAACCGCCGCTGGTTACCGTTTCACCGCTGGTATTTCTTTCCCGGGCAAGCCCACTTACGGGGTGACCAAAATCCCAGAAATATTTGAATGTCTGTTTTTGTACGAGGTCCAGGAGTTCATTATCTGTAAGGGGCGGAAATTTCCTGGATGAATCAATGCCTGTGGAAAAATTTACGTCTATGCGTGTCTGTAAGTTACCCCCCGCTAAAGATTTTAATGCCGTAGAAATACTGACTATATATTTTGAAAGATATGCCAGGGGGGCAGATGGTTGAATTACAAGTGTGCTGTCGCCACGCTCAAAGGAAGATGTAAAAGAAATGTTAGTTCCTGATTTTGTTGCCAGGCTTACGCTGGCAGGAACGGAAGCGCGGTTAAGAGGCGCAAAAAAAGAAAATTTTAAAACGGGGATTTTATTGATGCCATAATAAGTAAAACCGCTGTAGGTATTATTAATGGTGAAAGCATTCAGCGAAAATGAAACTGCCGTTGGTGGTACGGGCTGAGGCGCTGGGTCTGAACCTTTCTTACAGGAAAATAAAACCAGCACTGAAATAGAAAAAAAATAAACCAGGGATAGTGTTTTCATGCAATTGATTTAAACCAGGTAAAAGGTTACCATTTCTCCAGGAGATCTAAAACGGTTAGCTCCATAAAAAAGAAACAGGAGCTGCACGATTGCACTGCAACCCCTGTCTTTATTTACCAAAACAATAATTACTTTCCCCTGCCTTCCAGTTTATTCAGGTAGTTCACATCTGCATCTGTCAGGGCTTTATTATAAATTCTCACTTCATCCAGTTCTCCTGTGAGGTAGCTGGCCCATGGCTGCGATGTGCCGCCATTCAGGCTGGGTGTTGTTTGAAACTGAACCGTACCAAAAACCATTTTCGTTGGGTTTTGAAACATCACAGGGCCGTAGTTTGCCTGCACCTGCGTGGCTATTTTAGCTCCATTTACATAAACTTTAAACGTAGATGTTACTTCATCATAAGAAACGGCAAGTTGCATCCAGGTATTCCAGGCGTTTGTAATTGTATAATTTCCCAGCCACGCATCTGCGCCATTATTATTTACATGAATTTTCAGGTTTGCATTCGTAGCCGTACTTCCATTTTCAAAGAAGATTGTAAGGTTCCCCCAGAAACCACCGGGATTTGCAATATCCATTAACCCGACAATGCCATCTGTATTTTGGGGAGAATTTACCCAGGATGTTACCGTGAAACTGTGCAGGTTTTTTATGGCCGGCGTCGGATCAAAAAGTACATATTTATTTACAGCCCCCTGCATGGCTTGTTTCTTAATACCTGTATTAAAGGTAGTTCCTGCATTGGTGCCCGAGGTACCGGAGACACTGTCAATATAACTACCATCAAAAGCCCAGTAAGCAACAAGATTGGCTGGTGCAATTTCTTTGGAACTGGAATAGCCACCAATCGTGAGTACCGGTGCATAGCCATTTATACCATCTTTATCTTTACACGATGGCAGCATCAGCGTAGCACTCATGGTAAGCAATATTGCCACCAGGAGTTGTGTTTTTATTTTTTTCATAATCTTATTTTATAGATTAATTATGGGTTCTGAATCAATACGCCGGCACTTAAATCAATTTCATTCTGAGGAATGGGCCATACTTCATTTTTACCTGCCGTAAAACCTTTGGGTCCAAATATAGTGGCTGCCCTTCCCTGGCGGATAACATCAAAATAACGGTCAAATTCCATAGCCAGTTCTACCTGCCTTTCGTGCCAGATGGCCAATCTTAATTGTGCCTGGTCGGTGGTGGTAACCGGAGGTAAAACCGTGATCGGATTGCTTCCGCGTGCCCTTGCTCTTACCAGGTTAATATCTG
>JBDSWG010000110.1:0-6918 GCA_039926825.1 Ferruginibacter sp. | reverse complement strand
ACCTGGATGATATATTCCCGCAGGTAAAGGCTGTCATGCTGTATGCGGGTAATTTGTGCATCGCGATAGCCACCGTTAATAGCTGTAAAACTTACCTGGCTACCAGAATAGAAACGTTGTACTGCATGATTTTTTTTCTTAAGCACCAGCACATCAGATGGCTGGCCGAAAAGCATAAACGGTAAGGCACACACGAAAAACAGGAACACACGGATATATTTAAGATGTGGGTACATGTGTCCTGTTTATTAACCCGCCAATAATAAGGGCTACGCCAAATAATAAAAACAGTAAACCGGAAATCCGGTTAATGATGACAATATTTTTATCCGTCAGTTTTGCCTTCAGTTTACCCGCGAGGTTTATTTTGAGAATATCTGCCAGAATTGTAATGGCGAGGCAGGCGCCAAAAGTAGCGATGCGTTCTTCAATAGGATTAGAAATACTCTTGGTGGTAGCCGCAAACCATAAGGCAATCACGCCGGGATTTAAGGTATTTATAAGAAAACCCGTGAGGGCAAGCTTTACGAGGTTTGCATGCCGGAGACGTAGGCTGTCGTCTTTGACTGTAGCAATGTCATATTTTTTAAACGCCAGGTAATATAGCCCGATGCCGATGAGCAATGAACCACCGCTTACTGCAATGATTTTTTTATATTCTATCAGATCCTCCAGCAGGCCGCTGAAAAGGTTAGCTACTACTATCCACAAAATATCGCTAAGCCAAACGCCACCAATAAAGAAGAATGCACTTATGTAGCCATAGCTAATGCGAACACGGATAAGTTTGAATAAAATGGGGCCAATAGCAAACATCAAAGCCAGGCCCAGTAATATTCCTGAAAGAATGGCTTCGGTCATCCGGCGAATTTACATTTTATATAAGGGCAATTAGCCTGAATAATCGTTAATAAAATTTTGCCACTCCTGCAGCATTTTTCCTTTTAACACACGGGGAAATTTATGTTGCCCACCCTCTTTGCCTTTTGACTTCATAAAATCCATGAAAACTTTTTCCGGCAAAACCTTTACCGTTATGTCTTTCAGGGCATGGCGGCGTTCCACTTCATAGTCATCATTCAGCACTTTAATTTTTTCATCCAGCAAGCCGGCGAGTTTCGTTTCGTCTACTACATCGTCACAGGCAACATACCACTGGTGTGCAAAAAAACTTCCGTGTGGGATACCCGCCACCGTAAACTCCGGTATTTCAATGTTCAGCTCTTCCGATGCCATCTCAATGGCCTGGTTCATATTATCTACACTCAGGTGTTCACCCACAAGGCTCAGGAAATGCTTGGTACGGCCGGTGATAATAATTTCTCCCCGCTCCTTATCCGTCAACCTAACGGTATCGCCTATGGCATAACGCCAGGCGCCGGCATTGGTGCTAATGAGGATAGAGTAATCTTTGTTGGGTTCTATTTCATGAAACATCAATACTTCAGGCTCTTCCACCATATTACCTTCCGCATCAAAATTTTTATCATCAAAGGGTACAAACTCGAAAAAAATATTGTTATTCAACGCCAGTTGCATACCCCTTGTGCCCTGCCGGCTCTGGTAGGCCAGGAAGCCCTCGCTGGCCAGGTAAGTTTCGATATAGGTTATGGGTTTGCCCATCAGCTTTTCAAAGCCTTTTTTATAAGGCTCCATAGCCACGCCGCCATGAACATAAAAAGCCAGGTTGGGCCATATTTCATGAATGTTATTGAGTTTGTACCGCTCAATAATTCTTTCCATGCAGAGCTGCAACCAGGCTGGTACGCCTACTATAAATCCGATGTCCCAGTTAGGCGCATTCTCCACCACTTCTTCCAGCTTGCGCTCCCAGCTTTTCTCGCGGGCAATTTTTTTTCCGGGTTTGTATAACCCCAGGCCCACAAACCAAAAAGGAATATTTTTTTGCTGGATTCCGCTGAGGTCCCCGGCATAATAGCCCGGACCCTTTTGCAATTGAGTGCTGCCGCCCAGCATGAGCCAGCCTTTGCCAATGGCACTTTTGGGCACATGTTCATACCTTGCCAGGCTGATGAGTTGTTTTAAACTCGTAAGCGTGTTACTGCGAATGAGTTCTTTTGTAATGGGAATATATTTACTGGCAGCCTCGCTGGTACCGCTGCTGAGGGCAAAATATTTTATCACCCCCGGCCAGCATACATCCGGAATGCCTTCCAGGGTTTTATACCACCAGTCGCGGTAAATTTTACTATAATCATAAGTAGGCACCAGTTGCTGAAACTTTTTGCCGGGGTGTTTGCTCAGTAAAATCTCATCAAACTTATACTTTTGGCCAAACTGGGTGAAGCGGGCTTTCCGCAATAATTTTTTCAGCACGTTGATTTGCTGCCTCCGGGCATCGCTGGCCGGTATATTCAGGGCCTTTGCCAGCGATTTAGGAATTTTAATATCAATAATTGCCATGAGCCAGGTTTAGCGGAAAACAAATATAAGGCATGCCGGGTTTGCTGGCAGAAGTTTAAGATTCTATATGCGTGAATGGTCAATTAGTCAGTGGTCAATGGTCAATTAGTCAATGGTCAATAAATTTCAAATCCCTTTATGAATATTAAAGTTTCCAAACTGCGACCCTAATTCCAAATTACTAATCCCTTATTGACTAACCTCTACCTCACCTCATACCCGGGAATTTTCGGCTCCGCAAAGCCTTTTGTCTTCAATAACGTTTTTATTTCTGTGATGGCTCTTTCTAATTGTGGGTCTATACCTTTTGCCATGGCACCCAGGTCTTCCGGCACTTCTATATCCGGATCTACACCATGGCCCTCTTTAAACCAGGTGCCATCAATGTTGAGCATCCGGAAAGTTGGAACGGTTATATTTCCATTATCTACCAGGCTGGGTACCCCGCTGATGCCGATGAGCCCGCCCCAGGTCCGCATTCCAATCAGCGGGCCCAGGCCACGTTTCCGGAAATAGTCCGGGAAGGCGTCACCACCACTGCCGCTCCAGCCATTCATGAGCATTACCTTGGGGCCAAAAGCGGCATTGGGCGGCCAAGGCCAGGCTTTGCCATCGCGGATGGCCCAATAGGCGAGGGGTTGCCGGTTCAGCATTTCTATAAAGCGATCGGGTATCTGTCCGCCATCATTAAAACGTTCATCTATAATTAAAGCCTTTTTATCTGTTTGGGCATTTAACTGGCGCATCATTTCGGTCTGCCCTTCCACACCGGTGCTGGTTACATAAATATAACCGGCCTGCCCGTTCGTGGCTTCGTCTACGCGTTTCCGCATACTTTCAATCCAGGCAAGGTGGCGCAGGCGGTATTCGCCCGGCAGCGTTTTCACTACCGTGGTTTTTGCACCCTCCCAGCCTGCTTTATTATTCCAGGTAAGTTCTACGGTGCTACCTGCCAGCCCGCTGAAAGCTCCGTACGGTTCTTCAGTCGTTTTAAGAGGTACACCATTTACGGCTAAAATATAATCACCTTCTTTTGGCCCGGTACCGCTGAGGCTAAGCGGGGAGCGGGCTTCTGCATCCCAACTGGCGCCTTTCAAAATATTTTCCACCTGGTAATAATCTCCGACTGCTTTCCAGTCTACACCCAGGTAACCTGTGTTCACAGTTTTCTCATTTTCCAGGTCGCCGCCGCTGTAATATGTATGGGAGGCATTTAATTCTCCTATCATTTCCCCGATGATAAAACTTACATCTTCCCGTGTCATAGCTTCTTTCACCATAGCGCCATACCTTTCCCTTACCTGCTTCCAATTTACTCCATGCATATTGGGATCATAAAAATAGTCCCGCTCCAGGCGCCAGGCATCGGTGAATATCTGCATCCATTCCGCCCGGGGATCCACGCTAGCCATCATTTGTTTGGTGTTTAAGGACTTGTCAGTTTTTACATTTTCAGACACATCGGTTACATAATAACTCTCCCCTTTTACAAGCAGCAGTTTTTGTTTATCTGCAGAAAGTTCATAATCATCTAGGCCCTCAGTAATGGTCTTTTCTTCTTTCTTTTCTAAATCATAATATTTCAGGCTACCCGGGCCTTGCTTGGTGCCCGTGTTATTTTTGCGCAGGTAAATAATTTTTCCTTTGGCTGCCTGCACATTGCCCAGGTTGCCGGGTGTAACGGGCAATACTTCCAGCCGGCTTTCTATATCGGCAAAATCAATATTAATGTCTTTCTTCTCCTGCTTTTCTTCTTTTACTGCTTTCTTTTCCTTTTTTTCCTTTTCCTTCCGGGCACTGTCTACGCCCGGTGGCGTGTGCTGGGGGGATAATGCCACTGTATCATTTTTAGGCGCCAATAAAGACGGCGTATTTTTTTGTAAAGCAATCGCCGCCAATGCAGAGGAATTAGCGTAAATAAAGCTGTTGTCAAAATCGCTGTAATAAGGATTGAATGCCTGGTTGGTCACGAGGTATAAATATTTACCCAGGGGATCAAAGGCGGGTTCACTGGCACTATAAAATCCACTCGTCACCTGGTGTGTTTTTTTACCTTCCGTATCATAAATAAAAACGGCCGTATGGGCATTGTCCAGGTCGCGGTCATAAGCCATCCAGCGGCTATCCATACTCCATTTTGCCACGAAGCCTTCCATGTTACCATGCGTATAGCGCAGGCCCTGGTCCACATCTGAGGTGCTACCCGTGGCCGCATTCACCACTTTGATGGTACCGGTTTTATCCATAAAAGCCAGCATCTTACTATCCGGCGACCAATACAGCCGATAGCGGAATCCGGGCCCATATCCTGTCACTTTCCGGGCATCCTGTTCATGGCCTGCGGGTGCGAGCCAGAGTTCGTACTCCCCGGACTTATCGCTCCACCAGGCAAGGGTGCGGCCGTCGGGAGACCAGGCCGGCGTACGCTCTGCCACGCCACTGCTCATCGTCAGATTTTTTACAAACCCTTCTTTAGCCGGCACAGAAAATATATCTCCGCGGGCTTCTACCAGTACGCGGCTGCCATCCGGGCTGATGCCGGTATGGCCAATATATTTTTCTACAGAAGTAGAATAGGTTTTTAGGGTACTCTCATCCGTTATTACGGTTACATTAATCACTACGGGCTTTTGGGCCGCCAGCTCAAAACGGTATAGGTGCCCACCTTGTTCGTACACAATATCATCCGGGCCCAGGGATGGAAAATGAATATCAAAATCAGTATAGCGGGTTAGTTGCTCATATGCTTTGCTGCTTACATTATAGCGCCAGAGATTCATGCGGTTCTCCGGCCCGCGGTCGCTGGAGAAATAAATATAGTTACCGCTCCACATAGGAAATTCATCTGCCGCATCTGTATCTGCAGAAATATTAAGGTCTGTCTTTGCGGCAAAATTGTAAATATGGATATCGGCGTTCCAGCCGCCACGGTAGCGCTTCCAGTTACGGAAAGCCTGGGAGCGGAATATCAATGCCATTTGGTTTCCATCCGGGGAATAACTACCAAATTCTGCATAAGCCAGTGGAAGTTTTTCTGCCTGGCCCCCGGCTAACGGAATGGTAAAAAACTGGGAAAACCTGTATTTACCGCTTTCGCGGGATGAAGCAAATAATAATTTTTTACCATCATTAGTCCAGTCGGTCAGCCTGTCTGCACTTCCATGTTCTGTTATGCGCCGGGGAACGCCTCCCTGCACAGGCAAGACATAAATATCT
The DNA here is from genome assembly GCA_039926825.1 of Ferruginibacter sp. Taxonomy (GTDB): domain Bacteria; phylum Bacteroidota; class Bacteroidia; order Chitinophagales; family Chitinophagaceae; genus Ferruginibacter. The sequence goes on along the minus strand of JBDSWG010000110.1, from coordinate 1,278 downwards.
TTGTTACCATCATAATTACCGGTGAAGGCGAGCATCGTTCCATCTGGAGAAAATTTTGGAAACATTTCCGAACCTGCCGGGGAGCTGAGCCGGGTAGCCACACCACCAATTTTACTCACAACCCAAATGTCATTGGCATAGGTAAAAGCCACCTGCGTTTTAGAAATATCGGGATAACGAAAAAGACTGGCATTAGACTGGCCAATGGTTACTTGAAATAAACAACCTGCCAGTACGAGCAGGAACACACGTTTTAATATTTGCATAAATAGGAATTTGCTTTTTGAGGCAAAAAATTACGTCTTAATTTTTAAAATGGGAGTGTATTTTTCACAAGTGGCATTTCGTCAGCAATTACACTCCTTATTTCTGGTTAGAAACTAAGGCAGCATTTTTGTGCTGGTACTAAAAATGAAAGATAATATGGAATGGAACATACTAACATCAGATGAAGCCCGCGTGATAGAACACAAAGGAACTGAAATGCCTTTCACCGGCGAGTATAATAATAACAAAGCCAGTGGCACTTACATTTGTCGCCGCTGCGATGCGCCCTTATATAGATCTGAAGATAAATTCGACAGCCGTTGCGGTTGGCCCAGTTTTGATGATGAAATAGCCGGTGCTGTTAAAAAAATTGCGGATGCAGATGGTAGCCGGACAGAAATCGTCTGTACAAATTGCGGTGCTCACCTGGGCCATGTCTTTACAGGCGAAAGGTTTACCGAAAAAAATGCCCGACATTGTGTGAACAGCATCTCTATGAAGTTTGTTCCGGCAACTGGTAATTAATTCATTGCTGAGCAAAAAAATAATTTCTTCTTTTGTATAATTACTTCAGGCAAACAGCTTACCCGCTATAGCCCGCTTTTTCTATCTTTGCGGCTCTAATAACGCATTTCATGTTTAATAAGCGCACCAAAATAATAGAACTTTTAAAATCAGAAAACATTGATTACGAAGCTACCGTTATGGGTTGGGTCCGTAGTTTCAGGAACAACCAGTTTATTGCCCTGAATGACGGCAGCACGAATAATAATATACAAGTGGTCGCCGCTTTGGGTTCTGTGCCGGATGATATATTAAAACGGATCACAACTGGTGCCTGTATAAAAGCCACGGGGAGTATCATCGCTTCTTTGGGTAAAGGGCAAAAGGTAGAAATGAAAGCGGATAGCATTGAAATCCTGGGGGACAGTGATGCAGAAAAATTTCCTTTACAGCCCAAAAAACACAGCCTGGAATTTCTACGTGAAATTGCGCACCTCCGTTTTCGCA
>JBDSWG010000109.1:0-4457 GCA_039926825.1 Ferruginibacter sp. | reverse complement strand
TAAAGGATTGCAATATGAAAATGGGCCTTATCCGGGAAGGAAAAACACCTGCCGATAACCGCGTGGCGCTTACCCCGGCACAATGTAAATGGATTAAATTAAATGTGCCGGACCTGGAGATGATGGTGCAAAGCAGCCCCAGCCGCTGCTTCCCGGATCATGAATATAAAATGGCGGGTGTACCCGTTTTGGAAAATATAGATACCTGTGATGTTTTACTGGGTATTAAAGAAGTACCGCAGCATATGCTTATACCCGGGAAGACGTATATGTTTTTTTCCCACACAAAGAAATTGCAGCCTTATAACCAGCCTCTATTGCGAACTATAATTGAAAAAAAAATTACGCTTATAGATTATGAATGCCTGGAGCATGATGATGGTACGAGGATTATTGGGTTTGGTTTTTTTGCGGGAGTTGTGGGCGCACATAACGGTATGATGGCTTATGGCAGGCGAAGCGGTGCATACCAACTGGGACGGGTAGGCGAAAGTAAAAATTTTCAGCAACTGATTCATACTTATTTCGGACTTAAACTTCCCAATGTAAAAATTGCCGTAACCGGAAGTGGCCGCGTGGCACACGGTGTGCTGGAAATTATGAACCTGATGGGCATTCACGAAGTGGAACCCGAGGAGTACCTGGAGAGAAATTTTTCTTACCCGGCTTATGTACACCTGAAAGGTGCCGATCTTTATACACATAAGGAAACCGGGAAGTATGAGCGGGAGAAATTCCATACCACACCGGGAGAATTTAATTCAACTTTTGCTTCTTATGTGTCATCAACAGACATAATCATGAATGGCGTGTATTGGGAGCCCGGCATTCCGCGTCTCTTTGAAGCCGAAGACATGTTGCGCCCGGACTTTCAGATACAAACCATTGCAGATATTACGGATGATAAGTACGGCTCTGTGCCGTGTAACCTGGGCGACAGCACAATTGAAAATCCTATTTATGGCGTGAACAAAATGAACATGGAAAAAACTGCGCCATTTATTCCTGGCAGTATTGATGTAATGGCGGTGGGCAATTTGCCAAATGAATTACCCCGGGATGCCAGCCGCTATTTTGGTGAACAACTCATAAAATTTATTCTTCCTGATCTTTTGAAAGGGGGAAGTGATATGCTTAAGAATGCAACTATAATAGAAGCTGGCAAACTTACACAGGGGTATGCGTATATGAAAGATTATGCCAGTGCCGAGGCGTTATAGTTTTAGGTAAAAAGGTTTTAAGAGCCGGGTAAAATCTTCTGTGTATTCCCTCTTATCACTGTGAATTACGAGCTCATTTTTTGTGGAAGATTTTTCTTTATTCCTGCTGAATAATGTGATACTTCTGAAAAAATCATGATGCGTGCTTTGTCGAATGTGCAAAATAGCCACTGGGTACAAGCCATTCGTCTTCATGGCAACTACCAGGTCAACATTTCTGCTATAGGGTATAAGTATAAAAGCAAATCCTTTATCTGAAAGATGCTGACCTATGCCGGTTGCCAGCTCCCTGAAACCGAGTGTGACACTGTGGCGCACTTCATTTATAGCCGGATTTGGTGAGACCAGATCAGATTCATAAAAAGGTGGATTCACAATGATGACATCAAACTTATTAGGTGTAATGAAATCCTGTAAGCGTGTATGTATCGCCGTTACCCTTTCAGCAAAAGGAGATACAATGAAATTTTCAGTGGCCTGTTCATAAGCCGCTAAACCCGGTTCTATAGCGGTGACGTTAGCTGCAGTTTCCTGCGCCATCATCAGCGCCAGTAACCCGGTCCCGGTTCCAATGTCCAGGATATTTGCGGGAGTAATATTTTTATTATTCAGCCAATGTGCGGCCCAGGCACCCAGGATGCAGGCATCGGTACAAACTTTCATAGGCGTCTTATCCTGGTAGATGGTAAATTGCTTGAAATGAAAATAAGTATTAGCCAAAGAATAAATTTTTTACCAGGTAGCCCGGGCAGCGGGTTTAACAGAGAGCGGTGCAAAATCGCCCGCCAGGTATTTATAATGACCGGTGATGGCGATCATGGCGGCATTATCTGTACAATATTCAAAAGGAGGAATAAAAACATTCAAGTTTAGGTCTCTTCCGAGTTGCTGTAAACCCGAGCGTAGGCCACTGTTAGCACTTACACCTCCGGCAATACAAATGTCTTTTATGCCCGTTTCGGCAGCAGCTTTCTTCAATTTATTGAGCAATATGGTTACAATTCTATGTTGAACAGAAGCACATATATCGTTCAGATTTTCGCTGATGAAAATTTCTTTTTCTTCCGGTGTTGCCAAAAAATTTTCTTTATAAAATTGCGATTTTCCGGCATTATTTATAAAATAAAGTATAGCGGTTTTCAGGCCGGAAAAGCTAAAATCCAGCCCCGGAACTTTTGGTTCCGGGAATTGAAAAGCGCTGGGATTCCCCAGGGCTGCGTATTTATCTACAAGCGGTCCGCCAGGGTAGGGCAGGCCGAGAATCTTGGCCGTTTTATCAAAGGCTTCCCCCGCAGCATCATCAATCGTTTCTCCTAACACGGATAATTCCAGCGGTGAATCGCAGCGCACAACCTGGGTGTGCCCACCACTTACTGTCAGGCAAAGAAAGGGAAAGGCGGGGACGGCTTTTGGTTGACCGTCTTTCGTGTATGCCAGCAGGTTAGCCAGTACATGCGCCTGCATGTGATGCACGGCTATGAGCGGTATATCCAGGCTTAGCGCCATAGATTTTGCAAACTGGGCACCTACGAGCAGCGCCCCGATAAGCCCGGGCGCCTGAGTAAAAGCAATGGCATCTAATTGGTCTACTTTAATTCCAGCTTCTTGTAAAGCTTTGTCTACCACCGGCACTATGTGTTGCATGTGCGCACGGCTCGCCAGTTCCGGCACCACACCGCCATATTTTGCATGTATCTCCTGGCTGGCAATAACATTACTTTTTATCTTTCCGTTTACACAGACAGACGCTGCGGTTTCATCGCAGGAAGATTCTATGGCAAGTATGGTGGGAGTGGGGGTCAAATAAAGTTGAGGGTTGTAAAGTTTAATATTGAATGTTCGAAGTTCAAAGTTTAAAGTTCGCAATTTTTGGGTTTAGAAAGTTTAGAAAAGTTTAGAAGGTTAGATTTTGAAATTGTTAGAAATCTCCAGGATGGTTTAGGTTACGAAGAATTGTTAGAATCTGCCTTTTGTCTTGATACTAAGTACTAAATACTAAGTACTATATATTAATACTAAGTACTTTTGTCTCCATTACCTAATGTATAAACTCGATAAAAAAATATTTAAACAAGGAAGTTTTGCTGATGCAGAAAAGGACAACCTTTTCAGTAAAGATACTTCCATTGGGGAAAGGCTCAGGCAGGCCTGGTATCTCACCTGCATGGCTTATGGTATTGATCCTGACAATCCCCCAAAAATGGAAAAGCATTTATTCAGTACCCGTAAACATGAATGTTGATGGGGATACAGGAATGAGGGTAGAGGGTTGAGGTTAGTCTCTTGCAGGCAAAAAAAGCATCAGGGCGTTACAAAGATTTGGATGATATAGAAAAGTTAAGTTGATTTTCTGTTTGCGGGATTTTCAAACCCCTGTATAATTATGTGGAGTGATGGCCTTTAATTCTTTTTTAAGCACAACAGATATTTTTAAATTATTTATAAAATTATGCATGGCTTTTTTATCAATACCCGTTTTACCCCGCGTTAATCCCTTAAGTGCTTCGTAGGGTTGCGGATAGTTTTCACGGCGTAAAATAGTTTGAATGGCTTCGGCCACCACCGCCCAGTTTTCATCCAGGTCTGCTGATATCTTTTTTTCATTTATCAACAATTTACCGAGGCCTTTTTCTATCGCAGCAAAAGCAATCATGGTGTGCGCCAGGGGCACGCCCATATTGCGGGTAACCGTACTATCTGTAAGATCTCTTTGCAGGCGGGAGATAGGCAGTTTAGCTGAAAGGTGTTCCCAGATAGCGTTTGCCAGGCCCAGGTTGCCTTCGGCGTTTTCAAAATCAATGGGGTTTATTTTATGCGGCATGGCACTGCTGCCGATTTCTCCCTTTTTTGTTTGCTGCTTAAAATAATCCATGCTGATGTAAGCCCACAGGTCGCGGCAGAAGTCTATGAGAATGGTGTTCAGGCGTTTCATGCAGTCAAAATGTGCGGCCAGCGTATCATAATGTTCTACCTGTGTGGTGTATTGCTGCCGCTCCAGGCCGAGATTATTCTCCAGGAAATTATCGGCAAATTTTTTCCAGTTGTATTTCGGGTAGGCCACCACGTGAGCATTAAAATTTCCGGTAGCGCCTCCAAATTTTCCCATAAAGGGAATGTAGCTGAATAACTGTACCTGGTTTTCCAGGCGTTCCGCAAAAACCATCCATTCCTTACCCAGGCGGGTAGGCGAAGCGGGTTGCCCATGGGTACGGGCCAGCATAGGAATGTTTTCATACT
>JBDSWG010000108.1:0-3791 GCA_039926825.1 Ferruginibacter sp. | reverse complement strand
AAATGTCTATCTTTCCTAATCAAACAAGAGGGGCTTAACATTTTAAAATCAATTATCTAGTGAGAAACCGCTTGGGTTGTAAGCAAAAAAATAATGATTTTATTTTTTTACCGGACAACAGTGAATGGTGAATAATGAATAATGAATGTTTAATGCCTCAATAATTTTGCTGGTACACCAATAATCAATAATTAATAACCAATAATAAATGCCCAATGTTCCTCGATAGCTATCGGGATGACCAATGACTAATACAGCATACGATAAAAATTTAATTAATGATGACCTGGCACCGGTACCGGCTACACGCCGCACCTGGGGCACCTGGAATTATGCGGCGCTCTGGATAAGTATGAGCCTTTGTATTCCTACTTATATGTTGGCATCTTCGCTTATAGAAGGTGGTATGAATTGGTGGCAGGCAGTGCTTACTATATTTTTAGGAAATGTTGTCGTGCTCATCCCGATGATTTTAAACGGCCATGCCGGAGCAAAATATGGTATACCATTTCCAGTTTTTGCCAGGGCAAGTTTTGGGACTGCAGGTGCGAATATCCCGGCTATATTAAGGGCAATTGTGGCTTGTGGTTGGTTCGGTATTCAAACATGGATTGGCGGTTTTGCTATTTACCAGATGATGCGTATATGGATGCCTTCGCTTGCAAATTTGCCTGCAATTTTCCCGGAATCCTTTGGTTTACAAACAGGGCCGGCCATCTGTTTTTTTATTTTCTGGCTGCTGAATATGTTTGTGGTTTACCTGGGAGTGGAAAGTATCCGTAAACTTCTAGTCTTTAAAGCTATTTTTTTACCCCTGGCTGCATTAGCTTTATTATGGTGGGCGATAGATGCAGGCAATGGCCTGGGACCTATTTTATCCCAGCCTTCTAAGTTTACTTCTTCTGCATCTTTCTTTGCTTTTTTCTTTCCGGCGCTCACGGGAATGGTAGGTTTCTGGGCAACCTTATCGCTGAATATTCCGGATTTTACCCGTTATGCTAAAAGCCAGAAGGCACAAATCAACGGGCAAATTATCGGCCTGCCGCCTTCTATGACATTGTTTGCATTTATCGGCGTAGTGGTTACGTCCGCTACATTTATCATTTATGGCGAAACTATATGGGATCCGGTTGTGCTGGCTGGAAAATTCTCCAGTAAATTACTGGTGAGTGCTGCTATGATAGCTGTTGCCATTTCAACCCTGGCGACAAATATTGCAGCAAACATTGTAAGTCCCGCAAATGATTTTTCTAACCTGGCACCACAGAAAATAAATTTCAGAACCGGGGGATATATTACAGGCATTTTAGGCATACTTATTTTTCCCTGGAAATTAATTGCAGATCCCAACGGATATATTTTTACCTGGCTGATTGCATATTCCAGTTTGCTCGGCCCGGTAGGCGGCATCATGATAGCAGATTATTATTTTATAAAAAAACAACACTTGCTGGTAGATGATCTTTATCGCCGAAATGGAATTTATCCACGCTTTAATATGCCGGCCATCGTGGCATTGCTGGTAGGAATTATTCCTAATGTGCCGGGTTTTTTATTGCAGGTAAAATTGGTTTCTGATAATGCCTTTCCTTCCTGGATTTCTGACTTGTATCATTATGCCTGGTTTGTGGGTTTTTTTGTAAGTGGGGTGGTTTATTTAATCCTAAGTAAAAAAAAGTTTAGTTAAAATTCATTTAACGACAAAGAAAACAAAGGAATACTAAAAATTCACAAAGGTGACTGAAAATGAAGTATCATATAAGGTTATTGAACTGGCTTTAAAAGTGCACCAGGAGTTGGGACCAGGCTTGCTTGAAAGTGCATACAAGGCATGTCTTTTTTATAGTTTAGTTAAGGAAAATATGTATGTTGAAAAAGAAATAGCGTTACCATTAATATTTGAAGAGGTAAAAATGGATTGCGGGTATAGAGCAGATCTAGTAATTGAAAGAAAATTGTTGATAGAAGTAAAAAGTGTAGAAGCATTGAATGATTTACATGTTGCTCAAACACTGACTTATTTAAAGCTGGGCAAGTATCATTTGGGTTTGCTCATTAACTTCAATGTTTTGAAATTGAAAGATGGAATAAAAAGAATTATCAACGGGTATAATGTTTTATAAATTTTAAAATCTATGGTAAACTTTTAAAAAACTCTTTGTGCTTTTTGTCTTTTCTTAGTGTTTTTTGTGGTTAAAAATCAATCATCATGAGCATACTTATCAAAAACGGAAGAATCATCACAGCTGATGCAGACTATACTGCAGATATTTTTATTGAAGATGAAAAAATAAAAACTATAGGGTTAAATCTTGAAATGTCTGCTGATGAAACCATTGATGCCTCCGGTAAACTCGTTTTTCCAGGCGGCATAGATCCGCACGTACATTTGGAAATGCCTTTTATGGGTACTTACAGCAGCGATACTTATGAAACCGGCACCCGTGCCGCTTTGTATGGCGGTACAACTATGGTTATAGATTTTATTTTGCAGAAGCAGGGCAACAGCCTTCAATCTGCTTACGATGAATGGAGCACACGTGCGAAAGGAAATGCCATTGGAGATTATAGTTTTCACATGGCCGTCACCGATTTCAATGCGGATACAAAAAAAGAAATCAAACATTTTGTAGAAGGTCTCGGCATAACATCTTTTAAAACTTTCATGGCATATAAAGGCGCTCTCATGATTGATGATCGCCAGATGATTGGCCTCATGGAAGAAGTAAAAAAGCAGGGCGGTCTCATTAATGTGCATGCCACCAATGGCGACATGATTGATTACCTCACACAGAAACATCGGGAAGAAGGAAAGCTTTCACCGCTTTATCATTATTTATCGCAACCTGAAATTACTGAAGCCGAAGCCAGTGAGCGCTTTGTAGATATGGCTTCTTATACAGGCTGCCCCGGTTACATTGTTCACCTCACTTGTGAAGGAGCGCTAAATGCAGTTCGTAATGCAACGCGGCGCAACCAGAAAATATTTGTGGAAACCTGCATACAATATTTAATTTTAGATGCGTCATTATATGAAAATGATTTTGAAGGAGCGAAATGGGTGATGAGCCCGCCGCTACGGGAAAAGAAAGACCAGGAATCTTTGTGGGCAGGTATTAACCAGGGCCTTGTACAGGTGGTAGCAACCGATCATTGCCCGTTTATGTGGGAACAAAAGTTGATGGGCAAAGATGATTTCAGTAAAATACCTAACGGGCACCCGGCAATTGAAAACCGGATGGAATTATTATTCAGTGAAGGCGTAGCCAAAGGAAAAATATCAATGAATAAATACGTGGAAATTACTTGTACCAACCCTGCGAAAATTTTTGGAATGTTTCCCCGCAAAGGAACAATAGCTGTAGGCAGCGACGCAGATATTGTAATTTTTGACCCCAATGAGAAACATACCTTGTCCGCAAAAACGCACCACATGAATGTTGACTATAGTGGCTACGAGGGCCGTGAACTTACAGGGAAAGTAAAAACTGTTTTATTGCGTGGTAAAATTGCTATTGAAAATAATAGCTGTAAATTGGAAAAGGGATATGGTAAGTTCATTAAAAGGAATAAAGTGAAGCAGATAATTTAAAATTCAAGTTTAGAATTATGAGTTATGAATTATGAATGAAAGCAAAAACGCAGGGTAATTTAGAATTATGAAGTATGAATGAAATCAAGAACAATATCATTGTAACTAAATCCTACTCATTTGCTTTGGATATAATTCAACTTTATAAACTATTATCTGATCAAAAAGAATATGTTATTTCCAAACAGTTATTAAGAAG
>JBDSWG010000107.1:0-3551 GCA_039926825.1 Ferruginibacter sp. | reverse complement strand
ATTATTAAAAAATCACCCAGGTCAGAATGCCCGGTACCACTGAAATGTGTATGGCTGAAGCCTGTTATACTTTTATCTTCATACCTGTAGCCAGCGCAGTACTTATAAACATCCGGGTTATATTTTCCATTGACTTCGTAATCTATTGTATCTGTTTCGGGGCTTAACTGCACAGCACCAAAAGGAACCGTGGCCCCTGGGTAAGTATGCCCCATTTTTTCAGTACCAATGATGGGATGTACAAAGGGTACGAGGTTCTGTGCCTGCAAAACAATACCGCTGCATAATAATACGGTAGAAAAAATTGCAGCAGAACTTCTATGACAAATACTTTTTATTAAATCCTTCTTACTCATTTTTTTCAATTTTAGGTGCGGGCGGTTGTTAGCCCTGAAATATTCATCCACATAAAGTGCCCTTGCAATTTACAATTATCATCTTGCAGGCAGGGAAAATCACTTAAGAAACAGGTATGAGATTAGAATGTCATTTAAAACACGCATCCCGCAGGCGGACCATCTGTGCCAGCCCAATCTTTCGGGCTGTGTGAATATTATTGTCAGGAATCTCATTCGCTTTAGGATAAGATTCCAGGGCTGCGGTAACTGAATCTTCCCTCAAAATATGAATCATTGGATATGGGCTACGGTTAGTGTAATTGGCCGGATCTGTTTCTTCACTACCGGCAAAAACATAAAGCGGGTGAAAACTTGCCAGTTGAAAAATACCATCAAATTTTTTTCGGTATAACAGGCTTTCGGCTTGTTTTAGCACTTGTAAGTAGGCAGCAAATTCCGGAAAAACACCTGGCATAATTAATAAACTGGTCTCTATAAAGGCATCATCTTCCATGTTAGAAAAAAGAACAGATAAAGCATTTAAAGCTGACTTAGGCCCGGCATCTTTTAGCACTTCAAATTGTATAGAATCCTGCTTTAATACTTTAGCCGCGAAGGGGCAAAAATTACACCCGATCACAATTTTTTCTATCCACTGCGTAGTATGGCTTATAACTTCTTCAGAATTCATGAGGTTGAATAGAGTTTACTTTGCAGGTAGAGATCTTCCACTTTCTTACGGGCCCAGGGTGTTTTTCTCAGAAAAACCAGGCTGGACTTTATGGATGGCGTGCTTTTAAAGCAATTTACATTCACCCTTGCTGCCAGGCCTTCCCAGCCAAAATGCTGTTGCAAAGCCGTGAGGATGGCTTCCAGTGTTTTACCATGTAAAGGATCATTACTCATAAATAGATAAGCAAAAATACATTGAATACCAGGTAAAGATTTATTAATATTTTAGTCGCAGGATGATTGCCTGATTATAAAATATACCCCTGCAGTTATATCATTATTGCACATTTTAATCTCCTCGTTTATGTATAAACATTTTTACTCCTTTTTCTCCTTTAATCATTTTTACGTACTGGCAATCCTTGGGTGTATATTATTTTCTTGCAAAGCGGCCAGGAAAGAAGATTGTAAACTCTATAAAACCGGGAGGTTTGCTATGACTGCCGGAGACAAGCAATATGAAATAAACCGCAATGACAGCATACAAACAGAATTTGAAAAAGAAACCGGAAACCTTGCAACATTCAATATTAAGTGGAACGATGACTGCAGTTACACATTGACGTTAGTAGGGGACAATTTTGGTTTAAAAGATCAAGCAGGGGATAATACCACGCTCAACTTTGATATCATAGAAGCAACTAAGAGCTATTATATTTTCCGCCAGGAGTTTAGCTTTATGGATGCGGGGAATATAGATACTATCTGGCGGGCCAGGAACTGAATGTATTTATTTGAATTAAAATAAGATTTTTATAGTCGGCCGGGTACTCACATCTGTTCCATAATAAAAAATATATAAACTGCCTCCCTGGTAAAATGCCTGATTGTGTTCAAAATATATAAATTCAAATAAGGCATTAACACTCATAAAAGGTTCGACTTTGTACCACTGGGAAGAAGGTGGTTTTTGTATGTAAATATGAAAAGGAGTAGTAGGAAATAAATTTGGATCCAATTGGTAAAAATCAGGCACTATCAGGGAATTGTACCAGGGAAATATCCAGGTTTGATTAGGTAAAATGATTTCGCGTTTATGTTCAGGAAAGCTATCCGCTAAAACCTGGTTCGGAATTACCGGGGGCACATTTACATTTTCTTTCGTGCAACCGGAAACTAAAAATATAATGCTTAATCCAAGTAAAAATATTTTTGCTTTCATAGTGAAAAAATTTTGAGTTTCATTTCTAACAGCAAAACTATTATTATATTATATAAATTTTACCTATTTGCGACTAATGGATTTATTTGAGCGACATAAATACTATATTTCGGCACGTACACTATATTGCTGAGGGCAAAAAATATTGTAGAATGATAATGAATGTGCCGGCTGCATGCTATTCAATCACAAAAAAAGGCCCCGCTAAATGGCGGGGCGCTTGATTATAATTTGTTTAAATTAGGCATTCAAAAGCTCGAGAAGCTTCTCCGCCGCAGGTCGGGAAGATGCCGGGTTCTGGCCCGTAATCAATAGACCATCCTGAATAACATTCACAGCAAAGGGCGCATTCTTATCATATTCGCCTCCGTTTTCTTTGAGCATATTTTCCACCAGGAATGGAACTACATCTGCCAACTGTACCATCTCTTCTTCTTCATTTGTAAAGCCAGTTACTTTTTTCCCTTTTACAAGTGGCTCACCGTTCAGGGCTTTCACATTTTTCAACGCCGCAGGCGCATGGCACACCAGGGTTACAGGTTTCTGGCTGTTGTAAAAATCTTCAATAAGCTTAATAGAATCTTTATCATCTGCTAAATCCCACAATGGCCCGTGACCCCCGGGGTAGAATACGGCATCATAATCTTCCGCTTTTACTTCAGAAAGGTTATGCGTTTTGGAAAGTTTTTCTTTTAAGGCTTCATCTTTATAGAAACGTTTGGTGTCTTCCGTCTGGGCATCCTCTTCTTCACTTTTAGGGTCAATTGGTGGTTGCCCGCCTTTTGGTGAAGCCAGTGTAATTTCCGCACCTTTATCTGCGAGCAAGTAATATGGCGCTGCAAACTCTTCTACCCAAAACCCGGTTTTTTTACCGGTATCACCTAGTTCATCGTGACTGGTGAGCACAAATAATATTTTCATAATAAGTCTTTTTTTATGCAAACAACTCCATTGGGGAAATGTTCAATTAAAAAATATTAATCTCCTATCCCCTCCAGTTTAAGTAGAAATGCATATTCCCTGGCCCGGTCCTTCAGCGATTTAAAACGCCCGCTGGCACCACCATGCCCACTTTCCATATTTGTATACATTAAAATCGGGTTACTACCGGTTTGGTGTGTACGAAGGCGGGCAACCCATTTTGCCGGTTCGAAGTATTGCACCTGGCTGTCATGCAGCCCTGTGGTGATGAGCATATTGGGATAGGCCGTTTCCTTTATATTATCGTATGGCGAATAAGATTTCATATACCTGTAACTGGCCTCATTAGCGGGGTTGCCCCACTCATCATACTCATTTGTAGTAAGCGGAATACTGGG
>JBDSWG010000106.1:0-6077 GCA_039926825.1 Ferruginibacter sp. | reverse complement strand
CCGGGCGTTGTGCAGCGTTACCTGGGGAAAATATCCGGGCCGCTCCTGGACAGGATAGACTTACACGTGGAAGTTACACCCGTAGCTTTTAATGAACTTTCGGGTACCCGTACCAGTGAAAAAAGCGAAACTATTAGGGAGCGGGTTATCAAAGCCAGGGAAATTCAGGCGGAACGTTATAAAAATTATCCCGGCATTTATTCCAATGCACAAATAAGTAGTAAGATGCTGAAAGAAATCTGTGTTATCAATGCGGCTTCAATGAACTTGTTGAAAACGGCCATGGAAAAACTCAGCCTATCTGCCCGGGCTTACGACCGTATTTTAAAAGTAAGCCGCACTATTGCAGATTTGGATGGCAGTGTAGAAATAAAATCAGAGCACCTGGCAGAAGCCATACAGTACCGCAGCTTAGACCGGGAGGCCTGGGGTGGATAACATAATAATGACATAAATTCACGGACCAACTGCTAAAACAATGAGTAAAAAATCTCAAAAAACTGTTGCGCCTGCTTTGGCAGAGAATAAGGTTTCAAAAAAAACTCCCGTAACATTTTCTTATACTCTTCCTATGATTTTTATTGGCGTGCTGGCTTTTTTATTATACGCCAATACACTTAAACATGATTATGCTTATGATGATTATAGTGTTGTTGTAGGCAATAAAACTGTGCTCAAAGGAATCTCTGCAATCCCGGAAATATTTTCAACAGCATACTGGCATGGCATGACCGGTCAAAATGATGCCGTATACAGGCCAATGTCCTTATCCAGTTTTGCCATAGAAAACGAAATCTCTGCCCAGAACGCTTCCCTGGGACACCTCATTAATGTGTTGCTATTTACCCTGTCTGCGATCTTGTTATTATACTTTTTATTTAACCTATTACCCACGGTAAACCCGGCTATTCCTTTTGCCATTGCACTTTTATGGACCTGCCATCCACTGCATACAGAAGTAGTAGCCAATATAAAAAGCCGGGACGAAATTTTATCTTTTTTCTTTTGCATCATGGCCATGTATTTTTTTGTGTTGGGGAAAGAACGCAACCTTTCATGGATAGCAGGTTTCATTTGTTTTTTCCTGGGTTTATTATCCAAAGAAAATGCGTTGACGTTTGCAGCTATTATTCCCCTCACTGTTTATTGGTTCAATTATTCAAAAATGCGTTTACTCTTTTCCGTTATAGGGGTAGCCATTGCCGCAGCAATTTACATGGGCCTGAGAATGGTTATATTGGAGACAGATGTTACAGATGCACATATTGCCTTAATAGATAATTCCCTGGTGGGCGCTCCGGATATCGTTACCCGGCTCGCTTCAGCTGTAAACATTCTGGGGTTGTACATCTTTAAATTCTTTGTTCCCTGGAATCTTAGCAGCGATTATTCCTTTAACCAGGTTCCTTTAACGAGCATCACTGGATTAGGATTTATCCTCACTTTTATAATCCTGGGTTTTGCTGTTTATTATGTCATAAAACAATTCCGTCACAGAAATGTGATCGCATATGGAATTCTATTTTTCTTGCTCTCCATAAGTATTGTTTCAAATATTTTATTTCTTATCGGTTCTCATATGGCAGATCGATTTATGTACACCCCATCGCTGGGCCTTTGTATTGTTCTCGTTTTCCTGCTCGTAAAAATATTTAACCTCACTGCGGGTAAGGGCTCATATTCTATGTTGGCTTTCGCCGGGAAAAATGTTTTACCGGCTTTGATTCTGGGAATTTTTGTAATGGGATTTTCTTACAAAACTATTAACCGGAATAAAGCCTGGCAAAATAACCTGACATTGTTTACAGAAGATGTAAAAACAAGCCCGGAAAGTGCCCGTACAAATTTATATTTTGGAATAGAAGTATTTAATATCTCACGAAATGAATCATTGGATGCAACTACCCGCAAAACAGCCAGGGATAAAGCTGTAGGCCTTTTTCAGCAAGCAGCAGCCATAGATAGTACCTGGTATTTGCCCCACTTTGAATTGGCTTATGCAGCCTCTATGGATAATAACCAGGCGCTGGCTTTACAGGAATACAGAAAAGCATATTCTTTACAACCCAACGATTTCAACGTACTTAATAATCTTGGTAACACTTACTACAGGCAGGACAATGCCGATTCGGCTATTTCATTTTTGCAAAAAGCTTTAACCCAGAGAATAGATAACCAGTTTACTTTGGAAAGCATTATAAAAATGCTATATGATAATAAGCGGTATAAAGAGGTTCGTCCTTATGTGACTGAATTAAATAAATATTTCCCTGAAAGTAATACCGCAAAAGAGTACGGGCCAAAGTTGGATAGCCTGGGTTTTCGCAAATAGAAAATACCCTTAAAGCACAGAGGTAATCTTCAACGAAATAACGAATAACTTTCCCCAAGGTTACAGCCAGCTAATAACTGAACGCGATATTAGTATAAGCCACTTCCTGCCTTTCCGTCAGATTTCCCGAAATTGCACCAAATTTGTGTTGTTGTTCAAACTTCGAAATAAGCTGTTATTACTATAAAATGTTTTAATGAAAATATTATTTAACTACCTCAAGCCCTATAAATGGTTAATGGGGCTCACGCTTTTCCTGGCTGCAGTGAACATCGGGTTCTCTCTCATTGACCCCATCATATTGGGAAAACTGGTGAACCTGGCGGCAGAGCATCAAAAAAAACCGGGTGGCGTATTTGATTACGACAGCTTTTTTTTCTCTTTCCAGAAGCCTTATTATGGCGTACTGGCATTGCTCCTAGCGTCTATTTCTGTAGCCATGATAAGCCGCATAGCCAAAGCTTTCCAGGATTATTTCCTGAATGTTATCACACAAAAATTTGGTGCCACCGTATTTACAGATGGCCTGCAACATGCTATGAAACTCCCTTACCAGCAGTTTGAAGATCAGCGAAGCGGGGAGACTTTGAGTGTTTTGCAAAAAGTACGAATTGACACGGAAAAATTTATTTCAATTTTTATCAATATACTTTTCCCGGTGATCGTAGGGATTGTTTTTGTGGCCATTTATTCCACCACCATCCACTGGAGTCTGCCCTTTATTTATTTCGGCGGCATTTTTTTGCTGTCCATCATTACAAGTGCCCTGAGCAAAAAAGTGAAAACCATTCAGAAAGATATTGTTTCCCAGACCACTTCGCTTGCGGGTGCTACTACAGAGTCATTACGCAATATTGAACTCGTAAAAAGCCTCGGCCTCACCAACCAGGAAGTAGTACGGCTCAATAAAAATACGTTTAAAATTCTGGGGCTGGAACTCACCAAAGTAAAACGAATCCGCACTGTAAGTTTTGTACAGGGCACGTTTGTAAATACGCTGCGCCAGGTTATTTTATTTATGCTGATGTGGCTTATCTATGGCGGCTCTATGAATGCCGGGCAACTTGTAACCATGCAGGTTTTCTCCTTTTTTGTTTTTGGGCCTTTACAGGAAATTGGGAATATTATCCTCGCTTACCGGGAAGCGGAAGCGTCGCTTCAAAACTTTGATAACCTCATGCAAAAAGAACCGGAACCTACGGCAAAAAATCCTGTACACATCGGGTCAG
The DNA here is from genome assembly GCA_039926825.1 of Ferruginibacter sp. GTDB lineage: Bacteria > Bacteroidota > Bacteroidia > Chitinophagales > Chitinophagaceae > Ferruginibacter. The sequence goes on along the minus strand of JBDSWG010000106.1, from coordinate 2,516 downwards.
TTGAAACTTTGTCTTTTGATCATGTTGGCTTCAAACATCTTACAGCTTCGCAAAAGGCAATTGTCGAAATCAGCTTCAAAGTGAAACTTGGTGAAACTATTGCATTTGTCGGGCCCTCGGGCAGCGGAAAATCTACGCTCATGAAATTGCTCGTAGGCCTTTACCGCCCGCAAGAAGGAAAAATTTTATACAACGGCATAGATGAGAATAATATCAGCTTCGAGGACCTGCGCAACCAGATAGGTTTTGTAACACAGGATACACAACTCTTTAGTGGTAGCATAAGAGAAAATCTCATGTTTGTAAACCCCACCGCTACAGATGCAGATTTAAATGAAGCCTTGCAAAAAGCTTCCTGCACAGGGTTGTTATCCCGTGCAGAAAAAGGCCTGGAGACAATGATTGGTGAAGGCGGGCTGAAATTATCCGGTGGTGAAAAGCAACGCATTTCCATTGCCCGGGCCTTGCTGCGTAAACCAAAGTTGCTCATTTTTGATGAGGCGACTTCGGCGTTGGATTCCCTCACAGAACAGGAGATAACCAATACCATCCGCGATATTTCCGCCATGCAAAATCAAATTACCATTTTGATAGCGCATCGGCTGAGTACCATCATGCATGCGGATCGCATTTATGTGTTGGAAAAAGGCGATGTTGTAGAGACCGGCACACACGAGAGCCTGCTGGATGAAAAAGGTTTGTACTATGCCATGTGGCGGCAGCAGATTGGAGAAAGAAAAAATATTCAGGGAGCCGTGGCTAAAGCTGCTGCACCCTCATTAAACTAAAATCGAATGACTGCTATTCAAGTGCTGGGCCTGGCGGCCGGCACCATAACATCCATAACTTTTTTACCGCAGGTCATTCGCATCTGGAAGACAAAATCTGCTAAAGATTTATCTATTTCCATGTTGCTTTTATTGCTACTGGGGGTAAGCATGTGGCTGGCCTACGGCATTATTGTTAAGGACATTGCTATTATTTATACGAACAGCATGGTATTAATTATGGGATTGATCATGCTCTATTTCCGGTACCGCTTTCGCAACTAAGCGTAACTTCGCAATCATGGCAGATAAAAAGCCCCGACCAAACTTTTACTGGAGTTTATTAAGTATGAGCTGTCCCCGTTGTCGTAAAGGCCCGATGTTTAAAGACCCTAATCCTTACAAAAAATTTTCATTAAAACATGTTTTTGATATGTACGACAATTGCCCGGAATGCGGGCAGAAATATGATATGGAGCAGGGATTCTGGTATGGCACCGGGTACGTGAGTTATGGTCTCGCCGTAGCAGTTTCTGTAGCAAGTTTTATTGCCTGGCTGGTTATCATCGGGGTTTCTACAGATGACAACCGTGTGTATTGGTGGTTACTTTTTAATGGTGTGTTGCTGGTTGTATTGCAGCCCTGGCTCATGCGCCTCAGCCGTGCCATCTACATTCGCTTCTTCGTAAGGTATGATGAAAATTATAGCACCACCCTTCCCAAAGGTTTCGATTACTAGTGTACGTTAGTTACGGTCTTTAAACATATCTGTAAAAATATTCCCGCCACTTAACTCGTCAATTTCAGCCAAAATAATTTCCAGCGCCCGTGTACTCTTATTAATTTCTACCAATGAAAGAACAATAGATACGAGCAGGAAGATCAGGCTGGAAGCAAATATCCAATGGGCAATAATCATCCATTCGCGGAAAATCGCATACATGCATAATACGCAGCTGAAAAAGCTCAATACGCCCAGGGCCTGCATATATTTTATCAGGTTCAGCCGGGCCCGCAGGTTCTTGAGCTGCGCCACTATAATTTTTGTTTCTTCTCCTTTAATATATTCTGAATGCAGTTTGCGCACCAGCGCCGCCAGTGACAGGAAACGATTTGTATAAGCCAGCATTAATAATGTTATAGCAGGGAATAAAAGTGCCGGCGTATTAAGGTTGAGTTCGATCATGAAGAGATGTCAGATTATAGATATTAGACGATAGATAAAAATTTATGGAGAATATGGATACTTGTATCATTGATTATTAATTATTATTTCCTTCCCGAATCAGACATCTATCATTGAACTGCTGACCATTGACTCCCGATAGCTATAGGGATGACTTAATGACCATTGACCTTAAACTAAGCAACTAATGAACTAATCAACTAATCAACTAATGAACTAATCTATATTCTCAATAATTCCTGCAATACCCTGCCCGCCGCCAACACAGGCCGTCACCAACCCATATTTTTTATTCAGCCTTTTCATATCGTTTACTATTTGAATAGTGAGTTTACAACCTGTGCAACCCAACGGATGCCCCAAAGCAATAGCGCCGCCATTAATGTTTACAATCTCCGGGTTTAAATTTAATTCACGGATAACAGCCAAAGCCTGTGAAGCAAAAGCTTCATTCAGTTCTATTAAATCAATATCGGCCAGGTTCATGCCGGCCTGCTTCAAAACTTTTGGTACAGCAGCCACCGGTCCAATACCCATAACACGTGGATGCACACCCGCACTCG
>JBDSWG010000105.1:0-9648 GCA_039926825.1 Ferruginibacter sp. | reverse complement strand
CTGTTATTTCTGCGGATAGCCGTCAGTGTTACCAGGAATTAAATATAGGTGTAGCCAAACCCAGCTTGCAACAGCTTAACGATATTCCTCACTACTTCATCAACACCCATCATATCACTGAAACGGTTACCGCGGCAGATTTTGAGCATTATGCTTTAGGAATAGCCGCAGATTTATTTGCTGCCCATGATGTAATTGTTATGGCTGGTGGCACTGGTCTCTACATAAATGCATTTGCACAAGGGATGGATAATATTCCCGCTGTCCCGGCATTTGTCAGAGATAATATTAAAAAAGAGGTAAAGGAGGGAGGCTTTGCCTGGCTGAAAGCTGCGCTGGAAGCGGAAGACAGTAATTATTCACAGAAAGGGGATATGCATAATCCCCAACGCATGATGAGGGCGCTGGAAGTTATCAGGCAAACTGGTACATCGATTTTAGATTTCCAGAAAGGACAAAAGAAAAACCGCGATTTCAACATCATATACCTCGGTATAGAAACAGAACGCCAGGAATTGTATCAACGTATAGAACACCGCGTTGACGAAATGATATTACAAGGCCTCGTTGCAGAAGTAAATGCGCTTAGGCCATACAGTGAGTTGAATGCGATGAAGACTGTGGGGTATACAGAAATATTGGATTACCTCTCCGGTAAAATCACTTTGCCCGAGGCTATAAAACTTGTAAAACAACATACCCGCAATTATGCCAAGCGACAGGTCACCTGGTTTAAAAAAAATCCAAATGTTTCGTGGATGGCTTTGGAAGATATCTTCAGTTACGCTACGCAATATGCTATAAAAAAATAAAGCTTCCCACATGGAAAGCTTCATTTTCATCAACAATTCAACTACAATTAAAACTTAAATCCTACGGTAGCACTTATGTTTCCGTTATTTCGTTTTAGAACAGCATAGGTATTTGCACGATCCTGGAGACGATAAGCAAAGTCTTCATCTTTTTTAATATTGTGAGCATAAGTCAGGTCAATAAAAAATCCTTTATTCCTGTAACCCAGGCCACCACTGAGCAGCATTTGGCTGGCTTTAATAGATTTATCACGATAGGGGCTGCTGTAATAGGCAAACCCTAACCGGCCCATTATTGTATTAAACTTAAGCTCGCCACCAGCACGAAAATTGAAACTGCCTTTATAATATTCTTTAACTGCTTTACCCAAAGCTTTGTAATAAGCTTTATCAGGTTCTTCAAGATTATCTTTACTGCTAAAGAAACGGCTGCTCTGGTGACCGGCATATTCTATATCTGCAGAAATAAATCCTTTTTGCCTTTTTGTATTTTGTACTTCCCGAAAAACATAGGAGCCACTGAGCATTGCCTTCCAGGGTGTCGCCTGTATATATTGACTTTCACCCGGCTGGTCATTTGTGAATGCATTAGAATTAACGTTGAAAGATTCCAGCGCACCCTGGCTGTTCTCCAGGTTTGTTTCCAATGAGCTGGTATGCGTATCCGTTAGGTAGATGAGACTTGGTGTATGAACGGCCAAACCGATACGAATATATTCTTTCGGCCGGTAGATAGCACCAAGTTTCAGATTTGCGCCGCCACCTTTGGATGTAAACGCATCTGTATAAGAAAAAGATTTAAAATTATTGTGGGTATTGGAAGAAGTATCTGTTTCCGTAAAACTGCTGTGGCTGTTGTAATACACTAAGGGAATGCCAATACTGAGGCCATACAACCATTTTTCATTCCGGTTTTCTGCCAGGCCTACGGCCAGTTCATACATACCGCCAGCGGAATTTTTAATGTAATCCTGGCGTAAAGTTCCTCCGCCATCAAGCAAATATTCCGGGGCGGCTTTTACCTGGAGGCCTCCATTAATCCTTACCGTATCAATAAGGTAAGTGTACAGTGCCGGAGCAGAAGTATAGGGAAGTGGAGAGAGTGATTGTAACACACTATTAATGTCATACCCGCTTCTTGCAAATTCTTCTGCAAATTGTTCACTGAAGGAACTATAATTATTGTAACCGGAGTAACGGATGGATTGTTTGAAATCAGCGGTTTGATTAATGGCGACACTAACAGCATTACTTTTGTTGATGTTGTATTTGTTATTCCAACCGATAACTACCCCGGTGGTTCCAAAACCCACGCGGTTATCTTTATATTTATTAACCGAATCCAGGTAGGTTGTTTTAGAGCGGTTCAATTGAAATTCCGGGGTAAATACAAACTCCCGTGTTCGATAGAAGCCAAGCCCTGCTGGGTTTACAAAGGTCGCCGTGATGTCGCCTCCCAGGGAACCCATCACGCCACCAATAGACATATACCTGGCTGTGCCATTGTGAGGAAACCAGCTGAGGCGGGCGGCATCTTCCGGCACCTGGCTGAAGGCAGCAGCACACATGCATGCAGCCATTATAAATAATGAAATTTTTTTCATACAGCTCTGTTATCTCCTTTCGGATAATGAGTAATAATATTAGGGTCGGCGTGGCATTGAATTAATTACCACGGCCAGGCCTGGAAACGGGTTTACTTTCGGATGATGATGAACCCGAACTTCCTCTTGTTGAAGATGAGGATGAAGAAGGTTCGTAAGTCCGTGTATTATTTCCGGATGAAGAAGAATTATTTCCCGAAGAAGTCCTGGTACTAGTACCTATCGCAGGGAGTATTACATTACGTATGAATCCACCATTATTACGCGTATCCCGGCTGGAATATCGCCTGTTTGCATTAACCACCGGGGAACCTGTTTTTGAGTTGTAAACCGTAGTCGCTGATCCGGCCTGGGAATAAGTGCTCAGGTTAGTTTGACGAGGCAACGTACTTTTAGGATTGGAAATGGTATTCCCGCTGATGTAAACAGGATATTTAGAATAATATGGATTATAATAATATCCATAACCATATCCATAACGATAGGGGTCATAGCGATAATCATAATCTCCTTCCCAATCTCTCCACCGCCTGTCCCGGGTTGACATACGTATTTGTTGTTCTTCCCTGTCATTGTTCACCTGGTCTTCTTTTTTGTCATCGTCATGGTCATCACTTTCATCTACTATCCGTACCGGGGAAAAATAAACATCATCCGGAGTCTGACCGCTCCGGTAAGCAGAGGTGCAACTTGCAGCAGCTATGGTGAGAAAAATAAAAAGTAAAAAATTTGGTTTCATTACAGCATGGTTTAAAATGAATTAATATTGAAGTCAGTACTTTTGCGATTGTCCATCACAAATATGATGTACTTGCCGTAAACAAGACGATTAAATTACAAATTCAGATGTTAAAAATCTGGTAAACCAAAAATAAACAAAATCTGGCCTGCCAGGAACACGCATGAACAAAGAAATAACAACACGGGAAAAAGACTATTCACAGTGGTACAATGACCTGGTGATAAAAGGTGGCCTGGCCGATTATAGTGCTGTGCGGGGCTGCATGGTGATTAAGCCTTACGGCTTTGCCCTCTGGGAAAATATGAGGGATGAACTGGATAGAAAGTTTAAGGAAACCGGCCATGTAAATGCTTATTTTCCTTTGTTTATTCCTAAGAGTTTCCTGAGCAAAGAAGCCGCACACGTGGAAGGTTTCGCAAAAGAATGTGCTGTGGTTACGCATTACCGGTTAAAAAATGATCCGGATGGAAATGGTATTATCGTAGACCCCGATGCAAAATTGGAAGAAGAATTAATTGTCCGCCCCACATCTGAAACCATCATCTGGCATACTTATAAAGACTGGATTCAATCATATCGTGATCTCCCCTTGCTCATAAATCAGTGGGCAAATGTGGTACGTTGGGAAATGCGAACACGCTTATTTCTCCGAACAGCAGAATTCCTCTGGCAGGAAGGCCATACGGCACATGCTACCCGCGGCGAAGCCATTGAAGAAACAGAAAAAATGCTGGAAGTGTACGCAGATTTTGTTGAAGATTTCATGGCCGTTCCGGTTATCAAAGGCATAAAAACTGCCGGCGAAAGATTTGCAGGGGCAGAAGAAACGTATTGTATAGAAGCGCTGATGCAGGATGGTAAAGCCTTGCAGGCGGGAACATCCCACTTCCTGGGTCAAAATTTTGCCAAAGCATTTGATGTGCAATACCTCACTAAAGAAAATAAACTGGAATATGTCTGGGCAACCAGTTGGGGCGTCTCCACACGACTCATCGGGGCATTGATAATGGCGCATAGCGATGATAAAGGATTGATACTTCCGCCACGCATTGCGCCTTTCCAGGTAGTAATTGTGCCGGTTTATAAAGGGGAAGAAAGTAAAGTACCTATAAATGCAAAAGCAGCAGCACTGGTGCAGGAAATGAAAGCCTTGGGCATTAGGGTAAAATTTGATGATAATGATAATAACCGCCCGGGCTGGAAGTTTGCAGAATATGAATTGAAGGGCGTGCCATTGCGTATAGCTCTTGGATTAAGGGACATAGAAAATAACGTGGTAGAAATGGCTGACCGGCTTACGGGTGAAAAAAAATCTGTCAGTATGGATGGGCTGGGTGCACTTGTTCAGAAAAAATTATCGGAAATCCAGGACAGTATGTTTACAAAAGCAAAAAACTTCCGGGAAAACCTAATCCGCAAAGCAGATACCTGGGAATCTTTTGTTTCGTTTCTTGATGATGGTGGAGGATTTATTTCTGCGCACTGGGATGGTACCACCGAGACTGAAGATTCTATCAAGGATAAAACCAAAGCCACTATTCGTTGCATTCCATTAAATAATACAATGGAAGATGGTGTTTGTATTTTTAGCGGCAAACCCAGTAAACAAAGAGTATTATTTGCCCGGGCTTATTAAGAATTATTCGCGGGTGGCAAGGTAGTTATAATCTTCCAGTAATTTCTCCAGGAATTCGTCTGTCTGCATATGGGATTGTATCTGTAATACATCCTGTATTTTATAAGACACCCTGGAAGCCAGGTCATAATTGTTTCTTTTCTTCACCTGCAGCAATACTTTTTTTATGGTGTTGATATCGTTGTCGGATAGACGCATTACCTCCGGGAACATAACTTTATAATCTTCCCGCACCACATCCATAAATACTGTATCATGAACACTCAGTTTTGTGCGGGTATTTACAACTGCTGTACCGGCAACAATATCGCCCAGGCGTTGTTTTTTAGCTGTAATTAAAATGAGGAATACGGCACCCAACCCTAAAAAGCACGTCATAAAAAGGTAATACACCATGGCTTCGATAGAAAAAAATATGTAACCAAAAAGAAAAGGCCATTCAAAAACTTTCGTAATCCATCTCAGTACGAATTGCCCGCTATCCGGTTCTTTGCCATCCAGGCTCACTACTCTTAGCTGCATGATTTTTTTACCCACGGTCTGTCCGTTCATCATAATTTCAGTTAAGACAGAATAGAGCAACATAGGTAATGAAATAAATAGAATATCAATACCAACATTATTTTCTGTAGATAAGCCAAAGCCGGCGTACAGGAAGTATTTCATGCTGAAAAGGTAAACGACCATCAGCGTAAGATCAATGAGATATGCAAAGAGGCGCCTGTGAAAAGGCGCGGCTTCAAAAGCCAGGTCTATATTAAAGGCAGTCGCTATCTGTATTACAGGCATTTCATGCAATATACATGGCCGTATATAAAACCAAGTTTTTTTATTAGCAAAAAAAACTTCAAATTGTATTACAGAGTGCAGTAAAAAATACCTGTATCGGTCCGGTATGAGAGAAGCAATGTTTATAAAGAAAAACCGTGAAAAATGGCATGCTTACCAGCACGAACCTTCTACCGGGCCAGATGAAACGGCAGAGCGATTTATTACACTCATTGATGACCTTGGATATGCCAAAACTTTTTACCCACGCAGCCGGGTTACAGAATGGATAAATGGTGTGGCTGCTGGCATTTACCAGAATATTTACCGCAACCGAAGGCATAAATTTACCCGCATCATTAATTTCTGGAAATTGGATGTTCCCCTCACTTTCCGTAAATACCATAAAGTTTTATTGTTCACCTTCCTGTTCTTTGCCGTGGCCGTAGCGTTAGGTGTTCTGGCGTCTGTACATAGCCCGGAATTTATTCGCAGTGTATTAGGAGGCAATTATGTAGATATGACGGAGGACAATATTTCCCGCGGGGATCCCTTTGGCGTCTACAAGGATAATAATCCTTTTTCCATGTTTGTACGCATTGCCTTCAATAATATTAAAGTCGCTTTTTACACTTTTGCAGGAGGTTTTGTGGCTGGAATATTTACAATGTACCTGCTGTGGAGCAATGGCATTATGTTGGGCACATTTCATTATTTATTTTTTTCTCATGGTATGGGTTTTAATTCTATCCTGGTCGTCTGGATACATGGTACTGTTGAAATTGCTTCTATTGTTATAGCCGGTACTGCCGGCCTCGTCATTGCCCGGGGGATGCTTTTTCCTAACACCTATAGCCGGCTGCATTCTTTCAGGAATGCTGTGAAAGATGCGGCTAAAATGCTTTTATGTCTCGTGCCTTTTTTTATCATTGCCGCTTACCTGGAAAGCTATATAACCCGGCTCATGAGTAATAGTTTTGATAAATCAATGCATACTGGCATGCCTGTGTGGATGGGCATGCTGATATTAATTACCTCCCTCGCATCATTGGTGTGTTATTTTATCATCTGGCCCCGGGTACTTTACCGCCGTTTAAAAAATGAGGCTGCTGTTGTGCAGCCACCCGTTACCGTTACCTATGCGTAAATATTTCATTCTCCTGTTCTTTTTTGTCTGTGTGACGGCCGCGGCTGTGCATGCCCAGGAGGAACCCTTTACCCATACGGATTCCAGTCTTTTAAAAGAGGATATATCGGAAGAAAATGCAGGCAGTGATATGCCTGGTGATACCCTGGCGCATATAAATGAAAAGGATATAGCCTGGGATTCTGTAGCTGCCTTGCGCAGGCTGCCAGAGTTTGGATATGTTAGCTACCTGGATAGCCTGCTAAAAAATGAACAAAGGAAAAAAGATAAACCACTGGTAACATCTGAGCGGATAGGATTCTGGTTTGGGCTATTGAGTTCACCGTGGTTAAAAATGTTCCTTTATGCCCTCGCCGTTTTTTTCATTTGCTTTATTATTTACCATGTTTTCCTTAAGAATTTTCTTTTCAGCCGGGGAAACATGAAACTTGCGCAAGCTGCCGGGGAGGATGAAGAAAGTTTGCAAGGAGATTTTTCCAGCCTTGCTGCGAATGCAAAAGCTGAAGGAAATTATCGTATGGCACTACGGTTCTGGTACCTGCTTACAATTGAATCGCTTTCCCAGGCAGAATATCTTACCTATGATGTTACACGCACCAATGCTGAATATGCCCGGGAAATTCCGCCTCATCTTTCCATAGGCTTTAAAGAATTGTTACGCATCTATGAACGGGCATGGTATGGGAATATGAATATCTCTGCCGGGGTGTATGAAAATTATGAATCAAAATTTAAAGATTTTTTAATCCGTTTCAATTCCTGAAAAATTATTTTAACCATATTATTTTTTTATTCTTATTGCCGGTGCTCCTGGCAAGTTGTAAACCCAAGGGCCGTCCCTTACCGGATCTTACAGAGAAATATAGTTATACCAATAAGAAGCCCTTCGGTGCTTATACAGCGCATAGTATTGTAGAAAGTTTTTACGACAATAAATTCATTCAAAAGAAGAACCAGCCTTTTTACCTCACTTATAGTCAGCTCAATGATACGTCATCAGTTTACATTTCCATATCGCGGAAATTTTTCCTGACAGAGGAAGATAAAAATGGGTTAATGCAATTCGTCTATGCCGGTAACACGGTTTTTATTTCTGCGTCCTTTATTGACAGTATTTTACTGAACGCAATTGGGTGCAAACAAAAAGAAATCACGGATATTTTGCCGTATGAAAATGCGGTTGTGAGCCTCGTAAAAGATATTGCAACCGGCAGCAACAGGTATACGTATTTCTATAAACCTTTTTCAAATTATTTCACTGAAGTAAATGGCGTGTATTGCCGGGTAATGGGTTACAATGAATATGCAGAACCCAACTGCCTGGTTTTTTTCTGGGGTAAGGGAAGAATGATCCTGCATTGTGATCCCCGGGCATTTAGTAATTATTTTCTACTCACTAAAGATAATCATACTTACATGCATCAATATCTCCAGCTAATGCCTGCAGACCCCGAGCACGTGTACTGGGATGATTATTATTACAGGTATAATTATCGGGAACAAAAATCGCAAAGTATATTTTCTGCCCTGTTCAAATATCCACCGCTAAAATTTGCATTTCTATTGGCCCTGGCCTTACTGGCCCTATACATTCTCTTAAATGGTAAACGCCGGCAGCGGGTGATACCGGTTATAGAACCTGTTACTAATAAAAGTGTGGCATTTGCCCAGGTCATTGCCAGTCTTTATCTCACCGAAGATTCCAATGATAATATCGCCCAGAAAATGATAGTCTATTTTAATGAGTATATCCGTAGCCGTTACTTCCTTAATGCACATTCGTTCAATGACAATTTTCTCCTTGAATTGAGCCGTAAAAGCGGTGTGCCAATGGCCCAGACAGAAACTTTGTTCCGCACTATTGCCCAGGCACAAGCCACGACAGGTTTAGATGATTTTCAATTAATCAGCCTGCACCAGCAAATACAAAAATTTCATCAAATACATACCTAATGGAAGAGAATTACACAGAAGAAAGTTCCGGCCTCGTTCAGTTAAATGAAACCCTGGAGGCTTTAAGAGAAGAAATAGGCCGCGTCATTATCGGGCAGGAAGAAGTGGTAAACCTGTTGCTCACAGGATTACTTTGCGATGGCCACCTGTTGCTGGAAGGCGTGCCGGGCGTGGCTAAAACCCTTGCAGCAAAGCTGATGGCTAAAATTATCAATGTGGATTTTTCCCGCATCCAGTTTACTCCAGACCTGATGCCTGGAGATGTCATTGGTACTTCTGTCTTCAACCCGAAAGATGCGGCATTTTCATTTCGCCAGGGGCCAATATTCAGCAACATCGTTCTCATAGATGAAATAAACCGGTCACCGGCAAAAACTCAGGCCGCCCTTTTTGAAGTGATGGAAGAGCGGCAGGTTACCGTAGATGGCGTCACCCACGGTATGCAATTTCCTTTTCTTGTTTTGGCTACGCAAAACCCAATAGAGCAGGAAGGTACTTACCGGCTTCCGGAAGCACAACTGGACAGGTTTCTTATTAAAATAGAAATGGGTTATCCCACTTTAGAACAAGAAGTAGAAATTATGAAAAGGCAACAGGGGAGAAGCCACGCAGAATTATTGCAGGATGTAAAAGTCCTTCTATCGGCAGCGGATATACGCCATTACCGTTCTGTAGTGCAGGGGGTAAAAATTGATGATAAACTGGTGGAATATATCGCCCGGATAGTAAACGAAACGCGGAATAATCCTGCCCTTTACCTGGGTGCCTCCACCCGGGCGTCGCTGGCACTGATGAAAACAGCAAAAGCCACAGCAGCCTTGCAGGCGCGTGATTTTGTAATACCGGAAGATATTGTCTATATGGCACCTCACGTACTGCGACACCGCATTATGCTGGCCCCCGAAAAAGAAATGGAAGGCCTGCGTGCAGACGATCTCATTCATTCTATGATAAAAGGTATTGAAGTTCCAAGATAAAATAATGAC
>JBDSWG010000104.1:0-22457 GCA_039926825.1 Ferruginibacter sp. | reverse complement strand
GCTAATGCCGGCAAAGCCAACGAAGCCATAGAATTTTATACCCGTATTTTTAAAGATTCAGAAATAGAGGATATAAGCCGTTATGAAAAAGGTGAACACGATGTGGAAGGATATATAAAGTACAGCCAGTTCCGTCTTGGAAACAAAACTTTTTCTGCCATGGACAGTTCGGGTCCGCATCAGTTCATATTTAATGAAGGGGTTTCCCTGGTAGTGCCCTGCAACACCCAGGAAGAAATTGATTATTACTGGGAAGAACTATCTGCCGGTGGCTCTGAAGGCCAGTGTGGTTGGTTAAAAGATAAGTTTGGCGTTTCCTGGCAAATAGTACCCCAAAGTTTAGGTAAACTTATGAGTGACAAAGAGCGGCAGGGCCGGGTTATGCCGGTTCTTATGAAAATGAAAAAACTGGAGATTGAAAAATTGGAAAATGCCTGATACATTTCTGAAAACAATTCAATTATGAAAAGAGATAAAATAATTTATTGGATCACAACTGCAATAATTTTTTTATTTGAAGGGGTGATGCCGGCTTTGACAGGAAATTCTGATATGGCAAAAACGGGGATTAGTCACCTCGGTTACCCAGATTACTTCCGCGTTATGCTCACAATATTTAAAGTTGCCGGGGCACTATGTTTAATTTTACCTATGGTATCTCCCCGGCTTAAAGAGTGGGCTTATGCTGGCTTTGCAATTTCGATGATAAGTGCGGCTGTTAGTAATGCAGCTATCGACGGACTTAACATGCTGGCATTTTTTCCCCTTATTTTCCTGGCAATACTTGTGGTATCATATATATTTTACCACCGCGTTTTTAAAGAAAAAATTAAATTAAGTTTTAGTTGAAATTAAAAATATAATGGTGACAAAATGTGGAGGAATACATCAATTTGTTTCCCGGACCACCCGGCGTAAAACATAACGATAGGAAAAAAAGGAAATACGGCCATTTCATGAAATAGGAAAGGCGAGTTTGCCTATATTGTATAAAGCCCTATGGGAAAAAGGTTTTAGTTTTCCTTCTCCACGTGATGCCGGTGATGCTTTAGCTGGTTGCCGCAGTTGTTACAATAGCGGGCATGGTTATCATTTAAATGATCACAATCATGGCAATGTACCTGGCGGGTATTGGATTTAGATAATGCAACCGTTACTATACCAGTAGGTACAGCAATGATAGCATAACCCAGTATCATTGCAATGGAAGAAATGAATTTGCCTAAAACCGTATGCGGTACCATATCGCCATATCCAACGGTACTCACCGTTACAATAGCCCAATAAATACTTTGAGGAATACTGGTAAAACCAGTTTCGCCATCTTCCACTACATACATGAGCGTTCCAAGGAAAATCACGAATGCAACTATTGTAATCATAAAAATACTAATCTTATACATGCTCGTTTTCAACGCCAGGATCAATGCATAAGCTTCATCTGTAAAACGGGCAAGTTTTAAAATACGAAAAACCCGCAGCAAACGGAATATTCTTACGACGAGCAAATAATGATAGGAAGGAATAAAAAATATGAGAAAGGTTGGCAAAATCGAAAGAAAATCTATAATGCCCCAAAAACTTAATATATAACGAATGGGCCGGGGGCTAATATATATTCTCACTAAATATTCAATTGTGAAAATAATGGTCACCACCCACTCCATAACCAGGAACTGGTGATGGAAATGTTGAGCTACTGTGGGTACACTTTCCGCCATGACCACGGCAATGCTAAACAATATGGCCCATAAAAGAAAAATATCAAAAACCCTGGCGGCTTTTGTATCTGTAGTAAATACTATTTCGTATAATTTTTGTTTGACGGTCATTTTGAAGAAAAAGATTTGCTAAACATATATTTTTGGAATACAAATATTAGTTGCTTGTAGCCAGGCCCCCAACCCGTATGGCGAAAATAAAAATAACCTTTTTCATCCAATAAGAAATGCCAGCAAGTGTTTCAACCCAAACTGCTATTTCATCATCATAATTTCGCTACCAGCCATCAGGAATGCGCCGGTACCAAAATTTTGCCAGCTACCAGCATCTGAAGGCTGCGGATCTGCCCCGATGTTTTGTACCCATCCTACCTGTCCATTCTTCTGCTGGCAGTCCAGCAGTGCCTTCCACGCTTTTTGCACAACAGGCTTATAGATTGCTGCATCTAAAAGGTTGTGATTGATGCCCCAGGCCATAGCAAAAGTAAAAAAACCCGTGCCGCTGGATTCTCCATGCGGAAAAGATTCCGGCGCTAACAGGCTCGTATGCCACATACCATCTTCCTGCTGCAGGCCCGCTATCTTTGCAGACATGTCTTTAAATAAATTTTCATAAAACGGCCTGTGCACATTATTCATGGGTAAATCGTCCAGCAATAAAGCCAGCCCGGCCAGTACCCAACCATTGCCGCGTGCCCAGAAAATTTTTTTTCCATTGACTTCTTTCCGATCTGAAGCAATCCCGGTCCATACAAACCGTGTATCCCGGGCAAAAAGTTTTTCTTCTTTATCATAAAGCAGGTTATACGTCTGCAGGTAATATTTATACATTTCTTCCAGGTTTTTATTATTGCCGGTAAGCCTTGAATAACGGGCAATAAGAGGGGGTGCCATAAAAAGCGCATCGCACCACCACCAAAGAATTACCTGTTCTTTCCCCGCCGTTCCTTCCCGCCATTCATGTGGTTCATATAAATGTTTTTGTATCATGGCACCTGTCGGTTTTATATCTGCCTCCCGCACGCCAAGGGCATTTAAATACAGGTACACGTTACCGATAGGTAAGTCATCTGCATGGTAGAACCGCTCCCCCATCTGCCAATTATTCTTGCGGCCAATTTCCAGGAGTGCATCAAAATATTCCTGCCGTTGTGTAGCCTTGTGGGCCCGGGTTACACCCATATAATAAGCACCATTGGTCCAGTCGCGGGTATTTTTTTCAAATATAGGATGCGCTTCCTGCCATTTCAGTGCAGAGAGCATGGCCTTTGAAGTTGTTTTTTCAGATGGAAATGTGCCGTTCACTTTGGCCACATTGCAGGCAGATGCGAGTAGCATCATTGCCGTAACAAACGTTTTACTTTTTACAATCATGAATAAAAATTTACGCTGGTAGTTTTAATTAATTCTTCGACACTTATAAAAAAAGCCGATAACGATTCATAATCCTTGTTTAGCGAATAGTTTGGTCCCGATTGTGTCTTTATTCTACATTAGCTTGTGGTAAATGGATTTTACCTTTACGAAATGTATAAAAATAATCAAAATGAAAAATAATATTATGGTCATATGCATTTTTATTCTGTCTGCTTCCTGCAGATCCCAGGCAGGTAAAAATGTACAACACCTTAATAAACTGAACAAGACCGTTTCAGTTCCAGGATATAACTTATCAGCTCCTGAAAATACATGGCAGCTACCTTCAGGCTTGTATGAAATATCCGGGATAACATTAATAGACAGTTCGCACCTCCTGGCCATAGAAGATCTACATCCCACATTATATGTTATAAAACTGGGAAAGCAAGCCGAAATAGAAAAACAGATAGCTTTTGCAAAAACAGATAAAGAAAAGTTTGACATAGAAGATGTTGCCCTTGCCGGTACTACGGCTTATGCACTATGGAGCCATGGAGCAATTTTTAAAATACAAAACTGGAATACTTCCCCGGTAGTGATGACATATACAACCCGACTAACAAAAGCAGAAAATCCGGAAGGCCTTTGTTATGATGTTGCGACAAACAGCTTACTGGTAGCATGCAAGAATAATTCGGGAGACCCAGCCTCAAAAAAAACCGACCGGGCAGTTTATTCGTTTAATCTGACTTCGGATACCCTTGACCGTAACCCCGCCTTGATTATTTATAAAAAAGACCTGGAAGCTTTAAGTGGTAACAAAGAAGAATTTTTTCCTTCCGCCATTTCCATTCATCCAGTTACGCATGAAATTTATGTGCTTTCTTCCCGGGGCAGTAAGTCCCTGGCTGTATTTAGCCCTGAGGGTAAAATAAAATCTTTGACCTACCTGGATCCCAATATGTTTAAGCAACCAGAGGGAATATGTTTTGGGAAAGATGGAAGTTTGTTCATTTCCAGCGAGGGCAAACATGAGCAACCTGCTATGCTTTACAAGTTCACAATAAAATAGGGAGAACTCACTTCCAAATAATAACCAGCATGCCCGCAAATACCAGGGCCGCTCCTGCCAGCACTTTGCCTGTGAGGGGTTCTTTTAAAAATATAAATGAAAGCAGGATGGTAAATATTATACTTCCTTTATCTATCGCCGTTACCTGGGAAACATTTCCTAATTGTATAGCCCTGTAATAAAATAACCAGGAAAGGCCGGTGGCTATAGCTGATAGGGCGAGAAAAATCCAAGTTGGTTTATTCAAATGAAAAACATTTCCCTGTAAGCCTTTATAAAATACAATGCTCCAGGTAATCAGCAGTATCATGCCGGTACGGATGGCTGTGGCCAGGTCTGAGTTAATATCTTTCAACCCCATCTTCGCAAAAATAGCCGTGAGGGCTGCAAACAGCGCCGAAGCCAGTGCATAGAGGATCCAGTTGGGCATAATTTAATTTTATCCGGTAACAATGTAAGCAGAATTAAAATCAAAACAGAAATTCTTCTTCAACTTTGAACAAAATTCTTGTCTCTTGAACATGGCTTAAATATAGGCAAGCCTGACCTTTTCATGTATTTATGATAAAGTGAAACAAAAATCTTTTACTTCTGCCAGGGCAGCAGTACAAATACCAGACATTGCTCTGAATGCCGGGTAAAAATCTTCCTGTTCCCCGGTTCCGGCTTCTATAACATCCAGGTAAGGAATTAAAATTTCATCCAGCCCAAAAACGCTAATCGTAGACCGTAAATTATGCGTAAGCGCTTTAACTTGTTTATACTGTTTATCTATTGCAAGTGTTTCCAAATGCTTAAGATCCCTGGGTAAAACTTCCAGGAAACGCTCTGCAATTAATTTTTCATAAGCCTTGTCTCCACCGCTTATTTCCCGGAGATAAGCAAGGTTGATGGTGATAAATCCAGGCAATATATTTTCCTGAAAAACATTTTGTATTTCCACCGGTGAAATTTTGCTGTATGTATATAACCTTATGATTTCCTGCAACCTTTCCTCATCAATTGGCTTGGGCAAATAATCATTCATTCCAAAACCCAGGCATTTTTCTTTCTCCCCTGGTAAAACATGCGCTGTCATTGCAATTACCGGGATAGCAGATTTAAGCTCTTCACGAATAATTGAGATGGTGGAATAACCATCCATTTCCGGCATTTGAATATCCATCAGGACAAGATCGAAAGACTCTTTTTTTAAAGCTTCAATTACCCTGCCGCCATCTTTAACAACAAACGGTTCTGCCGACCAGTTTTTTAAAAGATGCGAAATTAGTTCCTGGTTTATTTCATTGTCTTCCGCCACCAATATTTTTATTCCTGCAAATTGGGCAGCATAGAATTCCGGATTTTGTTTTTGCAAAGGCAGCGTCATACCTTTTGCTTCGAAGGTAAAAGGTATGCGTATTAAAAAGGCTGAACCGGCTCCTTTCATGCTCTCAAGAGAAATCGTCCCGTTGAGTAATGAAACCAAATCCTTTACAATAGCCAGTCCGAGCCCCGTTCCGCCATGGCGGCGGCTTACAGAATCTTCCGCTTGCTGAAAACGTTGAAAGATCAATTCCTGTTTATCCTTGTCAATACCTTCACCGGTATCCCTGATTGTAAAATCAATAATAACGTTTTCATTATCCCAGGCATGTACTTTGGCATCCAGATTTATTTCTCCAACCTGGGTAAACTTTACGGCATTACTCATCACATTTCCCAGCACCTGGAACAACCGGGTAGCATCGCCTGTGAGGTATTCTGGAAGCTTTTCATCTATATAATATGTCATTGTAATTTTTGACGGGTCAATCTTTTCTTCAAACATATTGACCACATCATGTACAAGCTCGCGGAGATGAAAAGGAGCGTTTTCAATACGCATCATTCCCGCTTCTATCTTAGATAAATCCAGGATATCATTAATAATTGCCAGTAGGTTTTCCCCGGATTTATTAATATGATTTACATAACGGCGTGCTTCCTCATCCATATCTTTCCTGCCTAACAGGCGTGTATACCCGATAACGGCATTCATAGGCGTCCGGATTTCATGGCTCATATTTGCCAGGAAATTCTCTTTTACCTGTGCCGTCGCTCTTTCTTTTGTTTTAGAAACATTTAATTGGTGAATGAGTAAGGCCTGCCGCCGGATTGTGCCGGAAATATACCAGAAGAATAAAGCGGAGCCGATTACAACCAGTATCATGAGCAAGATGCTAAAGCGTTCTGCAGCAACGCCACTTTTTTCAATGGAGCGGGTTACAATTGCAAGATGTTTTTTCCGCGTATTATCCAGTTGGTTTATAATTTCTGTTATTGAATCAGTCAGGAGGTTGCCGGGTTGCCGTCGGATAACATTTTCTGCAGCAGCTTTACCCTGGGAAAAATAAGTATCTAATACGAGGTTACTAAAAGAAATTTTTTTGTAGATCAATACATTCAATTGGCGAACAAAAATTCCGGAACTATCATCATCTGAAATTTTTCCTAATTGACTGAGGTTTTTATCTATTGCTGCAATTTCTGATTCCAACACATTTATCTGCACTGTATCTTCCGTGGTAACGATGCCGCGTACTTTGTTTTCAATGGTAAAAACATCTTTGGCCAGTTCTTTCAATTCATTGCTCACCTTAAACTCTGCCAGGAGTTTTTTGTTTCCTTCTATAAGATTATTTGTATTCTTATTGGAATTATATTCTATGTAAATTAGTAGCAGCGTACCGCCAATAAAAGCAGCCAGGATAAAAATGATAATGCGTTTCCCCGCCATCAGGAACCTATTTAGATTCTAAATTAAGGATTATTATCCTGCCCCCTGCCGGCAGTATTCATATATCTTATAGTTAGTGCTAAAAGAATGAAAATAGAAAAGGCAACACCGAGAAGTAAAATTGCAAGCAGGAAAACGCTTCCCCCCTCATCCCGTATTTTGAGAAAAAGAAAAGTACTCAATACCATAAAAAAAGTTCCCAGGATAAATGAAATGAAAAATTTAATTCGCATGACAGCACATATCCGGTATTCTTTCCTTCCTAATATGCAGGTACCGGCATCAGCATAAAATTAACCTTCAGGCCAGCATGAATACGCCTGCAATCGCTAAACGGGCACACCGTGTCGGTAAAGACAATATTGCCGGGAGGAAATTTTCAAAGTACGTTTAATCTTTTATTTAAAATAGCACGGTAAGCATCGGCCACTGGGATAGGTTTACCATTAATGATGAGCGCACCCTCCTGTATAAAATCAATTTTATCTATGGCAACAATAAAGGAACGGTGCACCCGGAGAAACCTGGCCGGGGGAAGTTTTTCCTGTACGGCTTTGAGGGTGCTGTGAATGGCATAATATTTTTGAGGAGTATACAATTTTACATAGTCTCCCATAGCTTCAGCATATAAAATCTCTTCGAATTTCAACCTGCGAATGATGTTGGAATCACGTATAAAAATAAATCCATCTGCGGAAGGCTTTACTTCTTCTTCCCGGCTTTTTAGTAACTCATTTGCTTTGTTGATGGCTTGTAAAAATCGCGGCAGGGTCACGGGCTTTACAATGTAATCTGCTACGTTGAGGTCAAAGGCTTCCGTGGCATATTTTTTTGCAGACGAAGTGAAAATTATAAGTGGCCGGTCTGCACCCAGGCTCCGGGTAAGTTCCAGCCCGGACATTTCCGGCATTTCAATATCCAGGAAAACAATATCCGTCTTATGATGAGAAAGAAAGTTGAATGCTGCCGGGGCATTTTCAAATTCACCATTAATTTCTACATCAGGAGATTGTCGGGCAAGTTGGCTCAGCGTAAGGCGGGCAAGTTCATTATCGTCAACTATGATGGCATTCATATATCCGGTATATTTCAGGATATAAAATTAGTATAATTGGCGAAGTCAATATAAATAAATGAGACACTAAAAAAAGCCCTCGCACTAATCAGGGGCTTTCATTGCTGCAGATTTAAGCTGCCTTCTTTACCACTTTTCTTTTGTACCGTCTATCTATGTTCCCGCTTTTAGTCAAATGAATGCTACCATTGTGTGTCGCAGTTTCTTTATTTTTTTTATACCGCATATCTGCAGTGCCGTCCGCCTTGAGGCCGGGCGCAGATGCCGTGCCTTTTGTAATTACGGTAGTGCGTACACGCTCTTTATTGCCGGTTGCCTTAGCCGGGGTCGTTTTTGCTACAGCAATAGTGTGGGAAGGCGTTGTAACCTGCGTGGTTTTTTGTACGGTTGTAGCAGGTTTAACTTTCGAGGTGCTTGTTGTTCTTACTGTTTGAGCACCCGCTGCTCCAAAGGCAAATACGGCTACCATTGCGATGAAAAATGTTTTCATTTTTTATTTTTATTTTTTTTGTGATAACTCCCGGGCATGCCGGATTTTACATTAATAAAAGAAAGCCCGGGCAGTAAACCCGGCCTTTCCCGGGGTAAGCTACTTACTGGTTTTTATTTTCGTTTTATTTGCTTTATGGCGCAGAACGCCTTTACCACGCCGGGTCTTGTGCTTATGCTTAACCATTTTAGTTTTCCCTGTAACTGGAGAAGTAGCTTTTACTGTTTTATCTGTTGTGGTGCTATTCCCGGTAGTTTTTCGTGTTACCTGTTTTGCCTTAATGGGTGGCGTTGCTCCTATAGTTGTTTGGGCTCCCGCAACTGTACAGGTAAAAAAAACCAGGGCAATAATGACTGCCATTTTTTTCATTTTCATTTTCTTAAATTTATTTTTCTTTTAATTTTTCCGGGATTTTATTTCATTCCCGATTTCATCACAAACTTAACCTGGAGATAAAGGGAATAACATCGCCAATCGGTGAACAGGCTAAAGATATCGCCTGGAATAAAAGGACTGTAGACAGGCTTAATAAACCTGGAGATTTTTTTTCATAAAATATCGGGCAAAAAAAGAGGGCCGGATAGACATCGGGCCCTGAAAACAAAACTAACTACTATAATTAACTCAACATTTAAGTGAGACTTGCATTCAAACTTCCTACAAGAATATTTCAGTTTCATTTTTAATCGGTCAACAGGCAAAATAAATCGGTCAATACTTTACCCGGTATAAAAAAGCGCGGAAAAGTTACCAGGCTAAATATGCGATCACATTCCCACAGGTGGCTGCCAGGCCGGTTCTGCATTGTTGATGGGTTTGGTAGATTTCAAATAAGCAAAAATATCCCGGATATCTGCATCCTTTATATTCTTGAAATTTTGCCAGGGCATGGGTGGAAGCAATGTCCGGTTGCCATCCATCCCTTTCCATTTACCCTCTTTCATCGCTTTTTTAAACTGGCCGAGATTCCAGTTTCCAATACCCGTTTCATCCGAGGTAAGGTTGGCCGCAAAGCTGGTGCCCCAGGGGCCGGTAAAGGCACTGGATGTATAACTCATGAGGATCCATTTCTTTGCTGCAGCAGTATCCAACGGAGGCATGGTTAAGCCTGAGGGGTAACCGCTGAGGTAATGTTCCATATCAGGTTCCGGTCCATTTGCGCCCATTTTTAAAGGTGTATGGCAATCACTGCAGCCCATGATTTGCACCAGGTAAGCGCCCCGGGCAGCTTGTTCCGCTGTAAAAGTTTTAGCCGAATCGGCAGTCACTTGTTCTGTCCCTGATGTTTTTTGTTCATTGCAGGAAATGAGTAAACAGACCAGGCCAGAGGAAATAATCATAAAAACCAGGAATAATTTTTTCATGTATATATAATATTTGGTTGGTATGACAAATGAATAAAAAAAATAATTCATTTGCAAATATTTTTAATATTTATTACTAACATTCAGCGATAACTCAGTTAATGAAATCACTTGGCTATTATATACATATCTTAATTTTAGAGCCTGGAATATAATCCCCGCCACTTTAATTTAAATATTATACAATGCATGAAGAAAATTTATTGGCAACCCCTATTGTAAAAGAAATACGCCTGGCCGCTACGCCACATGAAGTCTGGCTGGCCCTTACTGATAAGGAAGAAATGCGTAAATGGTATTTTGACTTGCAGGATTTCCGTCCGGAGCCCGGGTTTCATTTTACATTTTATGGAGAGAAAGATGGTGAAAAATTCCTGCACCACTGCACCGTTACGGAAGTTGCTCCGGATAAAAAAATTGCTTATACCTGGAAGTATGAGCAATGGCCTGGAGAGAGCCTGGTAAGTTTTACATTGGCTGAAGATGGTGATTATACGCTTCTTCGTCTTACCCATTCGGGCCTCGAAAGCTTTCCTCAAAATGAGATGCTGAAGAAATCTAATTTTGAAGAAGGCTGGACGGCGATAATCGATGGCTCTTTAGCCCGGCACTTTGAAAAAAAGAAAAAATAGAAGTTGACTGATATTGGATTTAAAACGGGTTTTTCGAATTCAATGGGATATTAGTGCGATCTTTCGGTGGATATTGGATGGATTGATACGAGTGCTATCAATCAACTTCTGGTACAAAGATGCAACGGTTTACTGAACTTCACCAGAGCAACATTGCTCTATTTTATTAGTAGCAATTACCCTGTGGCAATCGGAATTTTACGACAGAAAACATACGTAATTATACGGCTAAAAACATTAATTGAGTTTGGAAAATTTATTTGTGAAACCACTTATTACTATATTTATTTGTTTAACCTGTCTTTCGTGTTATCAATCAAACCCCCAACCCGCAAGCCTTCCCGGCAATAATGGTTTGGAAATAAAAGGTGTCAGTCTTGTTGCACCCCGGGAGCCTGCTGGCGATTCAATCTTTGCCCCATTGGAAAATATTCATTCTAATTATGTGTCCCTCATGCCCTATGCTTTTAGCCGTCCGGGAGCGGGCATTGTTATTTATAATGATTCAGGTAAATGGTGGGGAGAATCTGTAGCCGGTGTGGAAGCCTGTATTAAAATGGCTCATAATAAAAAATTTAAGGTCATGCTGAAGCCACATCTCTGGCTCTCTCATGGGGAATACACCGGCCATTTTTCCCTGCCGAATCATAGTGCGTGGCAGGCATGGGAAAAAACGTTCAGTCTTTATATACTTCGCTTTGCAAAAATTGCCGACAGTATGCAAGTAGATATATTTTGCTTTGCCACAGAGATGGAAAAAGCTATTGTACAGCGCCCGGCTTATTGGACGGAGCTGATAAAGCAAATCCGGAAAATATATTCCGGTAAACTTACCTATGCAGCTAACTGGGATGAATACACGAAAATTCCTTTCTGGAAAGAGCTGGATTACATTGGGGTAGATGCTTATTTCCCCCTCTCAGGTAAAGAAACTCCCGGTGTTGCTGATGTTGAAAAAGGCTGGGAAAATCATAAAGTTGCCATGGCCGCTTTAAGCCGGGAATTAAATAAAAAAATTCTCTTCACGGAATATGGCTACCAGAATACGGATAGCAATTGTGCCGAGCCGTGGAAAGAATTAAATGCCCACAGAAATGATATTGCGCAGGCTAATGCTTATGAAGGTTTTTTTAATAGCTTCTCAAATGAAACCTGGTTTGCGGGAGGCTTTATCTGGAAATGGCATAGTCAATTTTCTACACATTTCCTGAGATCAGATTACATGCCGCAGCCACTGGCTTTAGAAGTCATTAGTAAGGGATACGGCAGGTAATTGTGCAAGCGGTTTGTTATATAATTCCCACAAGAAAAAAACAGCTACCAGTATGTAGCCGAATGCAATTATCCATAAATTTTCTCTTACACCATCTACATGATAAGCCGAATAACTCCACATGGCCGTGAAGGACCAGGCAAGGGCATATTTGTAATGCACAAATACGCTGAAAGCGACCAGCGGAACCAAATACCACGGATGCACTGTGGTAGATGCAGCCAGCCAAATACTAAAGATAAAAAGACAGGTTTCAAAAAAATTTATATAGCCCTTAATTTTCTTTAAAAAACTTACTGCAAAAATACTTATAGCCGCCATTAAAATAAGTACCGGACCGGCATACTGAATAATATTATATCCTTTAAACTGGAACCCTATCCACCTCACCAGGTAATAAAGGCTGCCATTAAATTCAAAATGCTGGAAATATAAATTCAGACTTTCACCGATATGCTGCAATACCACGGGACTGAGTAAAAATGAAAAAAGCATAAGCGTAACCGTTCCCGAAATCATACAAAAATATATTCCCTTTCGCCATCCCAGTTTATGAATAAATAATGGCAGCAGCAAAGCCGGTAATAATTTCGTAGCAATGGCTAAACCAAAAACTACGGCGCCGGCAAGCAATTGTTTTGACATTAGGAGCCAAACTGCAGCCAGCATAAAGAACACCACAATTCCTTCCAGGTGGCAGTTACCCGTAAGTTCCAGGATTACGAGTGGGTTCAGGAAAAAAATAAAAGTCAGGTGCGGAGGTTTGCCTAATTTCTTCAATATATATTTTATAATAAAGAAGGTTCCTACGTCTGCTAAAAGAATAACTAATTTGAATACTAAAACCGCGATAAAAATATTTTGAGGAGAAATTTTTGCAGCAACAAAACTCAACGCCTGAATCACAGGGGGATATAAAGAATAATACGACGCAGAATTGAGGCTGCCTAAAAGGGATTCATCAATGCCGGGAATATTACCCTGCTGCAGCACCTCTGCAGGAAGATAGAGATAAGGATTAACCCCATTAGCCAGGAGCCTGCCATCCCAGATAAATCGGTATACATCTTCAGATAAAACAGGCAGGGAAAACAATACCAGCAGGCGAAACACAAGCCCGGAATAAAATATTGCTTTAGTTGAAAGGATAATTTTACTAAAAGCTAAATAACCGTAGGCAAAAAATACAAGAGATAAAATAATTAATAACGGGAACGTCTCGTACCGGGGTATAAAATATTGAATTAAAATATATAACAGGCCACTCAGCACACCCAATACTATGGGAATAATATGCCGTTGAGGTTTACCGCGCATCTAAAGGCAGGTCTAGTAAAGTCCTGTAGGTAGAATCAGAAAGATGATTATGCTTCCAGTAATCCAGCCAGATAGATTTTTTTCGTGTAGCCGTTGTCGTTAAAATACCGCCGGTACTACTAAAAGTATCAGGGTAACTTTCCTGCCAGCCCAATATTTTATGGGGCGGTGCAGCCTCGTAATACACCTGGAGCGTACGTTGTATTTCGGGGAAATGCAGGGTATACATCTGGGCGGCAGAATCCTTTATAAAAAAACTATCAGCGGCAGTTCGGCTGGCTACCGCTTCTGTAGCTTTCAGCACGCCATGTGAGAAACGTTGCCAGAAGAGACCCGGCACCACGGCTATTTTGCCCTGCGGCAGCGTCTCCGGGTTGATGCGTATGCGGGTCCATATTTCATCTTCTAAAAAAGAGGCGCTAAAACTATTATCCTGCTCGCTTTCTTTTTCAAAATACGAATGCAGTTGCCAATGATAACTATCACCATCCAACCTAATCTGTGAAAAAGCGTGCCCGCACCATTCCTGCACAGAACAACTGGCTTTAAGCGTACGCTCATTTCCACCTGATGATACCGGCGTAAAAACCGATAACATCATAGAATAAGGATAAATGCCCGTGTTGAATTTTTTGGTGAAATTCATTTTTAAAACAGGTACGGCATCTGCGGCTGTACTATCTAGCTTAACCAGTTTGGTTGAAGACATATCTTCTGTTACAAAAATTAATACAGATTCTCCCTTCCTTAATTCACCATACCTGGCCTGCGTTAAATCATAACTGGCAATTTCTGCCTTGCCCTCATACCATTCTTTAGATAGAAAAGTTTGTTGACTGTTCTTCTCATTTTTGCAGCCTGGCAATATAATAATGCTTAGAGCCAATAAAATAACAATCTTCATGTTACCTGTATTTAAATATAGTTGTAATAATTTTATAACCCGCCAGTATCGTGCCTTTTACGGTTCCACTGATTTTTGAAAAACCAATCCGCTTCTTGTAATTTACAGGCACTTCTCTTATTTTCATTTTTTGTTTTGCCGCTTTTAATTGCATCTCCACCGTCCACCCATAGGTTTTGTCCTGCATATTCAAAGCAAGCAGGCTGGAATACCGGATTGCTCGGAAGGGTCCAAGGTCAGTATAATGTACGCCATAAAATAATTTTAGCAGGCGGGTTGCCAGCACATTACCGGCTTTTTGCGGAAAAGTCATAGAACCTTTTTCTCTCTTACCCAAGGCCCGGGATCCTATAACCATATCTGCCTCTCCCCCACTTATTGGCTCCACGAGTTTGGGCATTTCACTGGGATAATCAGAATAATCCCCATCAAGAAAAACAACAATTTCCGGAAGCGGGTGTAGAAACTCAAGATATGAAATACCTTTCAGGCAGGCCCTTCCATATCCTGCAATGGGTTCATAAAGCACATGTGCACCTGCGGCCTCTGCCCGGCTTGCTGTGTTATCGCTGGAATTATTATCTACCACAATTACCGTTGCTTCCAGGGCTTTCGGAATATCATTTATAACTTTTGCTATAGAATTTTCTTCATTGTATGCCGGGATGATAACGACAATAGAATACGCTTTATCCATTTACGCGTCTTAAAAGTTTTATTTCATCCAGGGTAAAATAAATCATCATACAAAACCCGGCAAAGGCCATAAACAATAACGGCAAACTGCCAAAATTTTCAAATCTAACAGCCGTGATTATTCCAAATAAAAAATAAACTACCAGTAAACTCTCCGTTATTGTGATCCAGTCAATTCGGGTCTTCACATATTTATTCGAAACCATTTTTTTTAAATCATTTAACTGGTTAAATTTTGGCGTGCGGATAAAACTGGATTTTATGCCGAGATAACCTTTAATAATCCCCAGGGAATTATTAAACGAGAGACCGATAAACAACGATACAAAAAAAGGAAAATCAATAATAAATCTTCCGGCCCTTTTCATTACCGGGCCCTCCGTGCTTGACATATAACTTATAGCATAATGCAAAATATAAATAAAAAAACTCAAGCCTGCAATTTTTGAAAAAGTGAATACAACATCGTAGGCGGGGTAATATTGTTTTACAAATAACAGGGGTACGGTGAGCAGAACATAGAGGATAATGCAAACAAAACCGATGCTATACACCAGGTGAAAAGCGCCATGCATTTTTACACCCAAAGGCTGCGGTGAGCGCCATAATTTTTTCATATTTTTCCTCGCGGTTTCTGCCCCGCCTTTCGTCCAGCGGTACTGCTGACTCTTCAATGCACTCACCATGGGAGGCAGTTCTGCTGGTGTAAGATAATCTTCCAGGTATGCAAACTTCCAACCCGCCATCTGTGCCCTATAACTAAGATCCAGGTCTTCTGTGAGCGTATCTGCCTGCCAGTTTCCGGCATCTATAATCGCCTGCCGTCGCCAGACACCGGCTGTGCCATTGAAGTTGATGAAATATCCGCCGGCATTCCTTCCTGACTGCTCAATTGTAAAATGACCATCTAAAGCCATGGCCTGCAGGCCTGTAAGCCAGGAGGCAGATTTATTAATATGGCCCCACTTCGTTTGTACCATACCGATAGCGTCATTGTAGAAATGAGGAATGGTTGCATGGAGAAAATCTGGGGCAGGTACAAAATCTGAATCGAAGACGGCAATAAATTCGCCCTGTGCCAGTGACAAACCATGCTTCAGGGCACCGGCTTTATAACCATCCCGGTTATTGCGACGGATATGGTGCACCTTTATTCCCTTCAACTTCATTAACGCTACTTTCCCGGCTATAAAATCTGTAGTTTCATCTGTACTGTCATCCAGCACCTGAATTTCCAAATTTTCGGCCGGCCAGTGTATTTGGGATACGGCATCCAGGAGACGCTCTACCACGTATAATTCATTGTATACAGGCAACTGCAAAGTTACCTGAGGAAAATATGTAATTGGCTGAGGCGCCTTTTTTTGGGCACCTTTTATTTTTGAGCGTATGTAATGAAAGATTAGATGCGCATCAAAAAGAGAGTGAAATAGCACAAATAAAATGGCCAACGCATAAAAGATTATCAATATCGTAATGAAAAATTCTGCCATAATATCTGCCCGTTCCTGCTACAAATTAACAGTTATCTGATTACCGATGATGATAGGCTTATCCTGGACGCGGTTTTCTTCCGGGCCATTCTCAAGTTTCAATACGCCCCGCGGGCAAACGGAAGCACAAACACCACAACCCACACAACTGGCCCGCACAATATTTTGTCCTTTCTGAGCATAGGAACGCACATCAATGCCCATCTCACAATAGGTAGAACAATTGCCGCAGGATATACACTGACCGCCATTGGTGGTAATACGGAACCGCGATTTAAATTTTTGAAAAATACCCAGCACGGCTGCCATGGGGCAACCAAACCGGCACCAGACGCGGGCTCCCATAATAGGATAAAAGCCTACGCCTATTACACCCGAAAAAACAGCACCTATAATAAACCCATACCATTGTGCAAACTGGCCGGAAACTGCGCCTAAAATACTGCCATGATAATATGCGTTTATCCATAACAGTGAGGTGGTAACAGTAATAAATACCAGGACACTGTAAATCATCCAGCGCTCAATTTTCCAGGCTTTCACTGACTTGTCTGATAAGTGCCGGAACTCATCACCCGCAGTTTCTGCCAGGCCGCCACAACCGCAGACCCAGCTACAATACCAGCGCTTACCAAATTTATATGTCAGGAAGGGTGTGGCAATAAATGTCATTACTGCACCCCAGGCAACCATAAATACTCCCAGGTTACCGGCATCTGACAGGTAATGCACATCATTTGGAAATAGATAGCTATACTTTAGTGGCCAGAAATAGCTAAAGTAAAATTCCGGTTGGTTCAATTTTTTAAGAAACATGGGAATAAGAAAAGCAAATCCTAACTGGAAGAACATAACGGATATGGTCCGGATGACGTGGTACCGGCTGTGCCGGTATTTTCCGATATACCGGAAACCCATCGTCAGGATTGCGAGCGTATAAAAACTCCCGTACATAAACCACTGATCTGCCGGCTTACCACTGAGCATCATACTCAGGGGATCAAAAACATGAATAAGCCCCTGCAGCCATTCAGCCTTCCAGTATAAAATTATATAGAATGCAGTGAGTACAATGCCGACCACCCATGAAATCATTCCCCGGCTGCTGAGGTCGCGGAACATGATGCCATTATTTTTTATGCCAGCATGACCAGCATAGTATGGCCACGCAAATAACACGGCACCTAATGTGAAACCTGAAATAATGATAGCTAGCCAGGCACCTGCCGAACCTGCTTTGCCGGCGAGGGCAGAGATTATGGCAAGTAATGCCAGCGCAATAAACACACCGCCCAGTTTTTGCAAGGGTTTCAAGGCCGGCTCCTGCCCTGTTGTTGACGATGCTGTTATCATAATAAATATTTTAATTTATTTTTTTAAAGAACTAAGTATTTATAAACTGCTTCTTTGTGGCCTGGAATGCTGACCGGATATCTTTTTCGTAATGGCGGAAAAACTCCGGGTCAAAATTTATTTCTTCCAGCCTTTCCAAAGCAGCGTCTACTTTGATCTTGTTTTTAAGCCAGGCATTACACACCTCGTGGCGTAGACGCAGGCCCAAAACATTAAATCCTAAAACAGTATTATCTTTTTTTGAATAAGACATTCTGAAAAGTAAATTTTTACAAGGATGCTGCCAGGCAAATGAATCTTCATCATCTTGCAACGTTGCATTAATAACACCATAAGTCTGGTATTCTATATCTAAAAATTTTGCAGAATTAAACCAGGGATCCGGATGGTAAGCCTGCCGGTTTCCGCAAATAGTGGAGGCCAGCATTTCCCCATGCATACGGCCGGTATACCATACTTGTTCTACAGCCTTACGACCGGCAGGTGGCTTTTTATGTTGCACACAATCGCCGATGGCATAAATGCCTGGCACATTGGTTTCAAAATGTTCATTCACTAAAATTCCCCTGTCTGCTTCAACAGGTGTTTCCTGAACAAGTGAAACATTCGGCCGGACGCCGATAGTCAGGCCCACAAATTTTCCCCCGATAATATCTCCATCCATGGTTAGTATTCCTGCCACCCGGCCATCATCACCTTGTAAAATTTCTTTAATTTCTGTGCCGGTCATGAGGTTGATGCCGTGCGAACGGATATGTTTTGAAATCATGGCCGCTTCTTCCGGAGGAAGAATATTATTCCAGTAGTCTTTTTCCCTTATGAGAAAGTTTACTTTAATATTCCGGGATAGCAACATCTCCGCCATTTCAATGCCAATGAGACCACCACCGGCTACCACGGCTTCATCAATACCCGATGTTGCAGTTGTCATTTTTAATAAATCCGGCATGCCGTAAAGGCCTTGTACGCCAGGTAAACCTGCACCTTTTATATTGGGCATATTGGTAACTGAACCGGTGGCTAAAACAAGTTTATCAAAAGAAATATTTTTACCGGAACCAAGTGCAATGGAATTATTTTCAACGTCCAGTTTAGTAACGGTATCGTGTACCAGCTGAATACGGTTCTTTTTCCAGAAACCATCTTCATATGGTTTAGTGTGCTCATACTTCATATGGCCCATGTAAATATACATGAGCGCTGTGCGGGAATAAAAATATGGAGTTTCAGAAGAGATAACTGTAATCGTATGATTACTTTGTTTGCGGATGTGGCGGGCGCAGGTAATGCCGGCAATTCCGTTTCCAATAATAACGATCTCCTCAGGCATACAATTTATTTCTGTTCGTTCAGGCTCCAGTTATAATCAAGGTAAGATATTTTGGTGTTCCCATTCATTTTTGTATTGGAATATTTATTTATGAAATCAGGGAGGGAAGATTTATCAGTAAAGTCGCGTTTGTACCAGCTAAAATAATTTGAAATCCTGGCCCTGGAAGAAGTAATATCATTCTTGGATTTATCATTCAGGAAGTCTTTACCTGCAGCTTCCAGCTGCTGGTTTATTTTTGCGGCAGTATAAGCCTCATTGCGCAGTTTGGGGCAGGACATTGAAGCACAAACCAGCGCAAAATGTATCCGCGGGTCATCGAATTTTTTACGTAGAATGCCATGCTCAATATTATTCAGGTCGTACTTCTTTCCCCCGATATTGATAAATTTTATATCCCATCCTGTACTAACAAAAGGGATTTTTATGCTGGCGCCAATATCTTTAATGCTCTTTACAGGATAATGTTGCAAAATTAAATCTATCGTAAAGGCATTATAAGCATTAATCCAGAAAGCCATTTGCTCCTCTTTACTCCAGCTGTCTTTTGGCGGATTGTCACTCAGGGTTTTAAGATAGGCATCCAGGGAAGCTTTATCTTTTAGTAACCCTTTGTAATTTACAAGGCCAGCCTCGTTTACATATTTGCCCAATACTTTTGTCCACTGATCATGAGATGGTGCTTTTTGTGCAGCCAGTAACAATGGAAATGCAAGAGCGAAAACAATATTTAGAATAACTTTCATAATAATATCTTTTTGCACTTATAGTTTCCTGTCGGACTTAATTAAGTCAGGAAATTTTTTCTGAAATCTTTTAATCCTGGGAATACTTTCAAACTGAACGTAAGAAACGCCCGGGTTGTTAACTATATAATTTTGATGATACCCTTCTGCATTCCAGAATTTAGTAAATGGTTCCAGTTCTGCAGCAATAGGTTTTTTAAAATCTTTCTGAATGCTGGCAATATAATTTTGCGCCTGCATTTTCTCCGCAGCATTGCGGTAAAAAATAATGGAACGATAAGAGGCACCGTGATCCGGGCCTTGGCCCATCACTTGTGTGGGATCCTGCGAAGCAAAATAAACTTTTAATAATGTTGCGTAAGAAACCTGGGTGCTGTCATAATAAACCTGCACCGTTTCTGCATGGCTGGTTACGTGTGCACTTACCTGCTCATAAGTTGGATTGGCTTCAGTGCCGCCGGCATAACCTGATACGGCTTCTTTCACGCCTTTCACGCTTTCAAAAACACCTTCAACACACCAGAAGCATCCAGAGGCAAATGTAGCCACGCTTAAACCGGAGAGGCTTGCCGTGTTTGCAACGGCCGGTTTCATATCCCTGCTGCTACGGTTTGTTTGCTGGCCACAAGCCAGTAAGGTGAGGCCCATAAAAAAACTCAATAATGTTCCCTGTATTAATTTCATCTAAATAATTTTTAGTTTATGCTGCTGTAAGAAGTTGGCGCCGGTTGTCCGGCAGGTACAAAAATGAGTGCTGCCGAATTGATGCAATATCTTTTCCCCGTTGGCTTTGGGCCATCGTCAAAAACATGCCCCAGGTGTGAGCCGGATTTACTATCCACCACTTCGTATATCACGGAGCCAAAAGAATTATCAGGAACAAGCTTAATGGCATTGTTATCATATGGCGCATAAAAGCTCGGCCAACCAGTGCCGGAATCAAATTTCGTCTCTGAATTAAAAACGGGTTGCAAACTGGCGGCAGAATAATAAGTACCTTTTTCATAAAAGTGATCCAGTTTTCCTGTGCCGGCAATTTCAGTTCCGGACTTGCGTAAAATCTGGTATTGCGCTTTAGAAAGTTTAGTCTGCCATTCTGCATCAGAGAAATGAATGGGGTATTTGCCTTCCGAGGCATTTGCGGTTTCTACTGAACCATTATTTACCTGGGCACTGCCACAGGCAGATAGGGCTGAAATGAATAGGATAGTTAATAATCTATATAACATAATATTTAATTTAATAAACGTTTTTTAATGCCCAAAAGTTTGGGAATTCATGAAAGAATAGGTTAAAATGCAACCCAGAACAACGCAGTATTTTTTATATATACGAGGAAAAAGCAAATACCTTACAACAATGCATTAATCCTGTGAAATTTTTTGCATTACCGTTGCAGCAATTTCTCTTTGCTCTTCTTTAGAAAGGCTGGAAGGAGTGTTTTCTTTTGCCAGGTGGTTTATTAGGCTGCTTTGGCGGCTAAACCACCGGCAATACTTACATAAAAACAAATGAAAGCTTAGGCTGAGACGGTTCATTAAACCTAGCTTTCCCTGCTCTTTTTTTATAACCAGTAAAGTTGCTTCCTTACAATTCAGCATGTTCCATTTTTTTTTGAAACCAATGTTTTTCCAGGCAGCTTCTTAGGGCCAGTTTAGAACGGTGCAACAGCACCCAGTAATTAGACGTAGATATGTCCAGTTCCTTACATATAAATGCGGGTTCCTGGTCTTCAATATATTTTAGAATAAAAGCTTCCCGTGACCGGCCCGTCAACTTCTGCAGGCAATCCTCAAAAATCTGGTGAAATTCTTTTTTATTAATGAGCGCATCTGTACCCCGCCAGGGAGATGGAAAAGAACCAGGTATCCACCGCCCTGCCTCATCAAACCAGGCATTATCACCCGTAAGTTCTTCCGGTTGCCTGCTTTTCTTTCGGTAAGAATCTGCTATTTTATTTTTGAGTATAGCGTAAAGCCAGGTTTTTTCGCTTGCTTTAGCATTGTAACTTTCATAGCTTTTCCAGGCTGCTATAAAAGTTTCCTGTAAAATATCGCGGGCATTAGCAGGATGGCGAAGGCGGGCTAACGCATAAGCGTACATGCCATTACTAAATTCTTCAATCCAATATTTAACGACCTCGTTGGCCCTGGCGTTCATAATGAAGTTCTAAATTTTACTGCGCAATTCGTTTTAATTCATATAAATCGTGGCGCCTGTCTTTCAGGTTTTTCACACTGCCATGATTATGAAGTTCCCGTAACAAATCTAAATCAACATCTGCAATCAATATCATTTCCGTATTAGGTGTGGCTTCAGATTTAATTCCCGTAGTTGGGAAGGCAAAATCACAAGGCGTGAAAACCATCGACTGAGCATATTGAATATCCATGTTATGCACTTTAGGAAGATTGCCCACACTACCGGCTATGGCAACAAAACATTCGTTTTCTATGGCGCGGGCCTGTGCACAATGCCTCACACGGGAATAACCGTTTTGCGTATCCGTGAGAAAGGGAACAAAAAGTATTTCCATATTATCATCCGCCATTAACCGGCTCAGTTCCGGGAACTCTACATCATAACAAACCAGTATACCAATAGTACCGGAGTCCGTATGAAAAGTCTGGATTTTATTTCCACCTTTTAGTCCCCACACCCTTTCTTCATCTGGTGTTACATGAATTTTTTGATAGCGCTCTATAGTGCCATCACGGCGGCAAAGGTGGCCTATATTATAAAGTACATCGCCATCCAGCTCCGGCATACTACCCGTAATAATATTAATATTTTTCTTTATGGCCAGGCGGGAAAATTCATTCTTAATCCAGCTGGTGTGCTCCGCAAGTTTGCGAATAGCATCTGGTTCACTCA
>JBDSWG010000103.1:0-31152 GCA_039926825.1 Ferruginibacter sp. | reverse complement strand
CCCCTGGCAGCGCCATAATTCATTTCACCTACGGCTGCTGCATTTGCGTCATTGGTAATGGCGGCGGGCAAATCAAACTTTTCACCCACCATTTTTGCCAAATGAATTATCCCTTTCCAGCGCAGGTTTGGCGCATATTCTATTGTTCCGTTATAATAGTTTGCATTGGGCGCACCAACACCAATTCCTTTGATGGTATGTACTCCGCCACTTTCTGCAATAGCTGGCAGCAGCGCTTTATAAAGTGCATCCAGGAAAACATCCGGCGTTTCATAATCTGCCGTGCTGATGGCACCGCGGTAAACAATATTGCCCCGGTGATTCACAATACCAAAAACAGTATTCGTGCCGCCAATATCAATACCTATGGCATATTCAGGTTTCAAAATCATACAAATTTATTAATGTGACGCGGCTGCATCTGTATCATAATCTATTCCCTGCTTGCGCAAAATATTTTTTACTGCAAATGCATAGAATGCGAGGTATCCAAAACACAGCACCGGAACCCAATAACTGTTATGAATGCCATACCCATCAATAGTGGATTTAGACTGAAGAAAGTCTGCCAGCTTTCCCTGCAGTGGCGGAATAATTCCACCGCCTAAAATCATCATTATTAAAAAAGCAGAACCTTGGGTTGTATATTTTCCGAGGCCCGCGACTGCCAGGCTGAAAATACATGGCCACATAATAGAACAACACAGACCGCCACTTAGTATAGCATAAACTGCAACCGTACCCGTGGTTTGCGTACCAATAACCATAGCCGCTACGCCCAGTAAACTAAACACAAGCAAAGTAACGCCGGGTTTATTTTTAGTTAGGTAAAATGCAACTATCTGGATAACCACACAAAGAATATAATAATAAAGCGGAACCATAGAATAGCCCGCAATCATATTTACGCCTAAAATAATTCCAAAAGCAACCAGGGGAACAACGATTTGTAATAATACTTTAGTGCTTTTAGAAAGGCTGAAAGCACCGACAGCATAGGCCCAGCGCCCAATCATAAGGCTACCCCAATACATAGCAATATATGGCGTGGCTTCAGATGCCTGCAAGCCTCCAAAGTCAGGGTGGCGCAGCAGCTCACCGAGATTGCTGCCCACAGCTACTTCCACGCCAACGTAGACGAAAATAGCCAGCATGCCCAACACCAGTTGTGGGTATTTCATAGCCCCCCAGCCATCACTTTTTTTGCGTGCACTCATGTAGGCAATAAGAAGGCCCAGTACCACTACCGCCAAAGCACCCAATAGCCATTTCATGCGGTATGATTCCAGGTCATGCCTGGCTACATCAGAAAGTGTGGCCGCATCTATTTTATAACTATCAAAAACAGGTATAAACATCACTAGTAACAAAACCGTCATAATACCCAAAGCGGTTAAAGCTTTATTGGCTTTCTCCGTGGCTTCTACGGCAACACCTGCGGGTACTTTTTTAGAAAAATAAAATAAGGCTGCGGCGGCTATGAATAAAGCGCCGACACAGGAATACAAAACGATAACCTTACTCAGGCTTAGGGAAGCAATCTGCGCATCTGTGATGGCAGCTGTAGTACCGAAGAGCGCTATCGCCACTACAATGGGACCTATGGTTGTTCCAAAAGAGTTTATAGCCCCACCCAATGTAACCCGGTTAGAACCGGTAGCCGGATCTCCCAGAATAATTGCAAAGGGCTGGGCCGCAGTTTGTTGTAATGAGAAACCCAGGGCAACTATAAAAAGCCCAACCAGCATGCCAGCAAACAGGTTTACGTTCACTGCAATAATCATGGCCACGGCACCCAGGGCAGAAAACAGTAACCCATAAATGATACTTTTTTTATAGCCCCATTTCCCAACTAAATCATAGCCACCAAATGCACCGTATGCAAACAGCAGGAGGGCACCAATGTAGTAAGCTGTGTAAAATGCAAAATCTATTAACTGGCTCTGGAACTGGTCCAGGTTAAAGTAATGTTTGCAAAAAGGAATAAAAACGCTGTTGCCTGCTGCAATAAATCCCCAAAAGAAAAATACGGTAACCAGGGTTCCCAGGGCCCCATAATTAGTAGGAATGTTTTGTGAAGCAATTTTTTCATCCAGGTGATCTGTAGTTGCTAATGCCATTGAAGTTGAAGTTTTAGGTGGGTGAAAATTAGGATAAAAAAATGTATAATACTTCCGGATTCCTTCATTAGTTTTTTTTTCTTTCCAATTAGTTTTTAGCTTAGGACAAATTTCCGGGGAAAACCATTCAGGAAATAATCGCTTAAATTATAATTGACATGGAAATATTACATGTGAGTGCTGAGTGTTACCCAATGGCAAAGGCAGGCGGGCTGGCAGATGTGGCTGGTGCCTTGCCAAAATACGAACAACAGGCTGGCCATGTGGCGAAGCTGGTTATGCCCATGCACCGCACAAAATTTCTTTATGAAAATACCTGGGAAGTTGTTCATAAGGGAAAGTTTGATATGGCTTACTACCATTTAGATTATACCATTATTAAGGAAAAAAACAACCAACTCGGTTTCGATTTATATTGTGTAGATATACATGGCCTGCTGGACAGGGAGAATATATATAGCTATGATGATGATACGGAACGTTTCATGTCTTTCCAGATTGCCGTAACAGATTGGTTATCTAAATGGGAGCATCAGCCGGACATCCTTCACATTCATGATCACCATACAGCATTGATTCCCTTTATGAAAAAATATTGTTATGCTTACCGTCACCTGGCAGATATACCTGTTGTACTTACCATACACAATGCCCAATACCAGGGATGGATGAGATGGGATAAAGCCGAATATTTACCTGCCTGGGATAGCTGGCGTTGGGGTTTGCTGGATTGGAAGGATACCATCAATCCACTTGCCTGCGGCATAAAAGTAGCCGATAGGGTAACGACTGTGAGCCCGGGGTATATGGCTGAACTGATGTACCAGGCAAATGGCCTGGAGACATTGATTTCGGCGGAAGCAGCAAAGTGCAGCGGCATTATTAATGGAATAGATTATGAAGTCTGGAACCCTGCCACGGATAGTTTTATAACGGATAATTTTGACGATGAAAACCTGGTGGCCGGTAAAAAACTTAACCGCAAAAAATTATGTGATGATGCGGGATTGAAGGATGGCCTGCCACTTTTTGTTTTTATTGGTCGCCTCGTAGCCGATAAAGGAGCAGACCTGCTGGCGGAAGTTTTCATAGAAGCCCTGGAAACACATAAAAAGAAAATAAATATTCTCGTTCTCGGTAGTGGGAACGCTGCCATACAAGCCAGTCTGCAGGCGTTGAATAAAAAATACCCGGAAAATTACCATGCGGAAATCAGTTATAATGAAAAACTGAGCCACCAAATGTATGCCGGGGCAGATTTTTTATTGATGCCCAGCCGGGTAGAACCATGTGGGCTTAACCAGCTATATGCCATGCGTTATGGCACGGTACCGATTGTACGCAGAACGGGTGGCCTGGAAAATACAGTGGTGGATTTCGGAGAAAACGGTGGGTATGGTATCCTTTTCAGTCATGCTGCAGCAGAAGATATTCTTCACGCCATAAACCGTGCAATAGAATTACATAAAAAGCCTGCGTTATTGAAGAAACTCAGGCATATTATGATGACGACTGATAACAGTTGGGAAGCCAGTACAAAAAAATATGTAGATTTATATTCTTCTATTAAAAATTAAGTATGATTAGTAAAGAAGTTATTGCGGTTATATTAGGTGGAGGAGCAGGAAGCCGTCTTTACCCGCTTACTGCAGCCAGGAGCAAGCCTGCAGTGCCTATTGCAGGAAAATACCGCCTTGTAGATATCCCTATATCTAATTGCATAAATAGCCAGATTAACCGCATGTTTGTGCTCACACAATACAATTCGGCTTCCCTAAATCGTCACATAAAAAATGCTTACCAGTTTAGTGGTTTCAGTACTGGCTTTGTAGATATACTTGCAGCAGAACAAACACCAGACAGTCCGGGCTGGTTCCAGGGTACAGCAGATGCTGTGAGGCAATCGCTTAAGCACATCCGCAAAGAAGATTTTGAATATGTACTTATTTTAAGTGGCGACCAGCTCTACCAGATGGACTTTGCCGCAATGATAGATGAACATAAGGCTTATAATGCTGACATTTCCATAGCCACTATACCTGTTGGCGAAAGAGAAGCACCTGAATTTGGGATTTTGAAAACCGATGATGAAAAGAATATCACGAGCTTTGTTGAAAAGCCGGCAAAATCTGAACTTGTAAACTGGACGAGTGATACAGGAGATAGCATGCGGGAAATGGGCCGACATTACCTGGCTTCTATGGGGATTTATATTTTCAATAAAAAACTTTTATATGACCTGTTGAATGAAGAGAAAGCTCATGCCACGGATTTTGGTAAAGAAATTATTCCGGATGCAATTGAAAAATATAAAGTAAAGAGTTTTCAGTATGAAGGCTACTGGACAGACATTGGTAATATATATTCATTCTTTGAAGCTAACCTGGCCCTCACGCAGGAATTACCAGCCTTCAATCTTTTTGATAAAAAAATGATTTATAGCCGGGCCCGTATGCTGCCCCCGGCAAAAATTAGCGGCACCACGCTACAGCAAACATTGATAGCAGATGGTTCCATTCTGCATGCTGCCAGTATTCGCAATAGCATTGTGGGCATCAGGAGCCGCATTGGGCTGGGTACCACTATTGAGTCCTGTTATATTATGGGGAATGATTTTTATGAAACCATAGAAGAGATTGCTTATAACTATGCAAATGGAACACCACGGTTAGGCATAGGCGATAACTGTGTGCTTAAAAATGTTATTGTAGATAAAGACTGCAGGATTGGTAACGAGGTTCATATTGTAGGCGGACCACATTTGCAGGATTCGGAACATAGTCTTTATGCTGTGAAAGATGGCATTGTCGTCCTTAAAAAAGGCGTCATAATCCCGGATGGCTTTTCCTTAATAGAATAATTTCAGAACACTTTTATACTTAACCATTAAACAAAACCAACATTATGGATCAATTAATTACAGTTGTGATTACCCTCGTTGTTGTCGGACTAATTCTCTGGCTTATCAACCGTTATATTCCTATGGCTTCGTCCATAAAATCTATTCTTAACATTGTTGTGATAATCGCAGTCATAATCTGGCTGCTGAAAGTCTTTGGAGTCTGGGGCGGACACCTGGGTGTTTAAATTTATACCATGTTCTATAAAAAGAGCCGGTATTGCCGGCTCTTTTTATAATAAAGCATTCCAGAATAACTGCTGCCGCCATTTAATAGATTCTTCATCATCACTGCTGGCCCAATCTTTAGTGCGTTCTTTTAGCAAGCTTTCAAATGCGCTCCTGGTATACGGCTTCTTCATGGGCAACGTTTTTATTTTAGAAACGTCAACGCCATTTACGCTTACTTTAGTGGCTATCCAACTGGTATATAAACGCGGTATAGTAAGCCCTAAAATCATTCCTGGTAAACCATTGATGGAACATGGGCCACCCGAAATTATAATCTCATCTGTGTAAAAAGCAAATACATATACACTATCGCTGATAATGCCCGTGGCTTTACGACAATTAAACCCAGCAATCTCCCGGTTTTCATTACTGAATTTCCATTGAATTTTAGGTATACTGTCTTCGATATTAAATTCAGAGCCAAAAAGAAGTTTTACCATCTGGTACTTATCAGTATTATGATCATAGTACCAGATGTTATCTTCGTCATTTCGGCGCATATACTCCGGGAACTTCGGGCCTGCAGGCCAGTGGTCAAATTTGTAGATACTTTTATTATCTGCAAAACTATATTTATAATAAGCTGTTTTAAAATCGGGCAAATTATCTTTCAGCATGTCTGCCCAGCGGCTATTGCCCATAGTCTTTTTAAAATTTGTCCGGACCTCATATTCAATTTCTGCTTTCTGTAAAAAATTCTGGGCCCCGGCAAACTGGAAAACCGGTAGGAAAAAAATTACAAGGATGTATTTTTTCATAAATATAAATTATTTTGTAGTGGCTGTTTTATTTTTGAAATCCCAGGTAAAACCTACCAGCCAGTAACGTTTCAGCCGATCGTTTCTTTCTTCAACAAGGGAATTTCCATAAAAACTTCTTTGTATTCCCACATTCTGATTAAGTATATCGCGTATTTTAAAGAAGGCCGTAAACTCATTTTTCTTAAATGTTTTCTTAACTCCGGCATTCCAGATATGCGTATTAAGAGAACTGTTGAACTGGGGTGTTTTCTGGCGGAAATTGTATGCATAATCGCTACTCAGGATAAATGTTTTTGTCAGGTAAACATCTGCTTCAGCATTAAATTCATTCGTTACATAATGTATCGCCGTTAATGATTGTCTATTCAGGTTACGGTTATAACTTACATTATTGCGCAGGGATAATTCATATTTTTTGTCTTTAGATTTAGATAGGTTTAGTCCCACACCTGCGGATAAAGTTTTAGAAAAGCTTACGGCATTGTTTATAATATCTGCAGACCGGTAAAAATTAAAGTTGGGATTTATATTAACACGGATGTCCGGTTTCTTCCATTTAAATCCGCCACCGGACCAGAAACTGATATTATAATTTCCATCTGTATTTACCGGCCGGGTAATGGTTTTGCCGGAATCTACATTTATGGCCCGGCTGTTGGTGATGGCATTGGATACCATTCTTACATTTAAAGATTGATACATCCACCTGTCTTTAATAAAATTGTATGAGTTGTGTGAAAGATTAAAGGAGTTTGAGAAAGACGGCTTTAGCCCCGGGTTGCCAATATACTGGTTAAAATAATCATTATTATCTCTTAAAGGTTGTAGCTGGTTCAGCGTGGGTTGTGTGGTATTACCATTATAATTTATCCTTACAGAATGATTGCTTTTGTAAGTATATATAAAATTTGCCTGCGGGAAAATGTTGGTATAATTGCGCACATAAGTTTTATTATACGTCAGGTCTTTAAAATTGTAGTTTGTAATTCCAAAGCCTGACCCGACATTTATTTTAAGTTTTTTTACACTGTAATTTAGTTTTGCTGAAGGCTGGTAAACGGTAATATCCTGAACAAAATCATTGGTCAGAGAATCTACCGCCTGGTCATATTTATTGGTGAAAGGAGAGTAGCTGTATGTCACCTGGTCATTGTTTCCGTGCGTGCGGCTCACTTCACCAGCCAGTTCCAGGGAATATTTTTCAGATAACGGTTCAGTATAAACGAATTTGCCCGAAAATGTTCCCAGTTTTTTATCTGTAAGCTTTTGCTGTTTGAGTTGCTGCATAGTTGCCGGCAGGCCATCGAAATAAGTTTGGTTAAGGCTGTTATTAATATTATCCCCGTCTGTTTGTAGCATATTCCAGTTGGCATTAAAGGAAAGTGTACGGCGCAGTTTTTTAAATTTATGTTTAAAAATGGCAGAAGCAGTCAAGGCTGTTTTATCATAACGGGCATCTGTCATGCGGTCAGAAGAATTTTTCGCTGTACCGGTTTCACCCGTAGTTTCAGAAGTCCGGTATTCATTGTTTTCGGTATGGTAGAAATTTGCACGCAACGTCACTTTCAGGCTGTTATTTGAATCTATTTTGTCTTCATAAATAAAACCATTCTTCAGGTTATACCTGTTAACGGAACTTAACGTGTTGGAGTTTTCATTAAGTAGAGAATCGCCAATGCGTGTCTGCCGGAAATACTGCTGGCGATTATTATATACCTGGTTGTTATACTTTGGAGAAAAGTTGATGGTATGTTTATCATTATACTTATTGGTAAACTGCACGCCTGCATTATCGTTTTTAATAAAACCATTTTGAGTATTTACATAAGGTTCATCATCTGCACTGCCACTGCGCCACATCATCATCGCACCGCCATCTTCATCCATACTCATACTCATGTTATCGTTGCCACCGAATTTTTCATTGTCCTCCCAACTCAGGCCATCCTGCCCGGTATTTCCACCCAGGTAAAAACCGGATATTTTTCGCTTGCCTTTAAAACTACTTAGCAAGAGGTTATTATTATATCTATTACCCTGGTTTTCATTCAGGCCACCACTCAGGCTTATCTTTCCAAAATATCCTTTCTTCTTATCCTCTTTTAATTTTAGGTTAATCGTTTTTTTTGTTTGCCCATCATCAATGCCGGTAAATTCTGACTGGTCCGATTTTTTATTAAAAACCTGCACTTCCTTTACCGCATCTGCCCGCAAATTTTTCACTGCCATACCAGGGTCATCGCCGAAAAATTCTTCTCCATCCACCAGAACTTTCTCTACCGTTTCACCCATAGCCTTTATTTTCCCATCTTTATCTACCTGTATTCCAGGCAATTTTTTCAGGAGTTCCTCCACGTTTGCATTGGCACTTACTTTAAAACTATCCGCTGTATAGATGGTTGTATCTCCTTTTATTCGGATGGGGCTGGTGCTGTTGAGAATGACCGCCTCCAGCAATTTCATTTTTGGAGTTACTGATACAGTGCCACTAGTATGCACCGTTTCGGAGATATTTATGTCATCGACAAAATCTCCAAAGGTGGGGTGCGTCACCATAAATATATATTTGCCAGGCTTCATTCCTTTCAATGAAAAGGTACCATCTTCCCGGGACCGGGTAAAATTCATAAACATGGAATCAGACGGATTCATAAGGGCTACAACGGCATTCTTTACCGGTTCTTTTGCGGTGGAATCATAAATTTTTCCGGTATATTCGAGTGACTGGGCACAAAGCTGGAAAGAGGATGTAATTAAAAATGCAAAAAATAATATTCGCAGATTCATAAGGGTTAGTTTTTTTGGCTATGACATAAAAGTGACAATTTATTTTTAAGTAAAAAATCCGCACATCACAAAATTTAGTTAAATACGATAAAATTCGTAAAAACGATGTCTTTTGAAGACGAAAATTTTATTGATACCACGCGTATGGTATGGCACTATTCCCTTTTGCATCAAAAGGATATCGTAGATTTTGCCGCTGGCAAATTGTTTAATGCTTATGATATGCTGGGTGCACATGCCCGGAATGTTTTAGGCAGAAATGGTTATCATTTTGCCGTATGGGCGCCGCATGCAGAGCGTGTATCCGTTATTGGGGAATTCAATGGCTGGAAGAACCCGGTGCATCCCTTATATCCCAGGCTGGATAAGTCCGGAATTTGGGAAGGTTTTATTCCTGACATTCCGGAAGGTTGCCTTTACAAATTTTACATATTGGGCGGGAATGGCAAGTCTTATGAAAAAGCAGATCCCTATGCACGTCAGGCACAGTTGAGACCTGAAACGGCTTCGCTTACCACAATATTAAATTATACCTGGCAGGATGATAACTGGATAAAGCATCGCAAGAAGTACAACAGCCTGGAAGCTCCGTGGTCAGTTTATGAAATGCACCTTGGCAGCTGGATGCGGCCGGATAAAAATAACCATGAAGTGTTCAACACGTATCATGAAACTGCAGAAAGGCTGGTACCATACCTCCAGGCGATGGGCTTTACACATGTAGAATTTATGCCGGTAATGGAGCATCCATACGATGGTAGTTGGGGTTACCAGGGCACGGGATATTTTGCGCCTACTTCCCGGTACGGAGACCCGCGGGCTTTCATGTACCTCGTAGATAAATTACACCAGCATGGTATTGGAGTTATACTGGATTGGGTGCCTTCGCATTTCCCTCATGATGCCCACGGCCTGCACGTTTTTGATGGTGCCTTTACATATGAATACGAGGATATGCGTAAGGGTTACCACCCCGACTGGAACAGTTATATTTTTAATTATAAGAGGGGAGAGGTGCGGTCTTTCCTGCTGAGCAGTGCACATTTCTGGCTAAAATATTATCATGCAGATGGCCTTCGGGTAGATGCTGTGAACTCCATTATAAGACTGGACTTTAGCCGAAAGGAGGGAGAGTGGGAACCCAATGAATTTGGAGGAAACGGGAACCTGGAGGCCATTGATTTTCTAAAGGATTTGAATACGATGATTTATGAAGAATTTTCTGGCATCCAGACGATAGCAGAAGAAGCTTCGGACTGGCCGGGCATAACAACCCCGGTAAAAGATGGCGGATTCGGTTTTGGCATGAAGTGGATGATGGGCTGGATGCACGATATTTTCCGCTACATGAAAAAGCAGCCGGAAGACCGCCCGGCAGTACAGAATGATTTCACCTTTAGCTTC
The DNA here is from genome assembly GCA_039926825.1 of Ferruginibacter sp. Classification (GTDB taxonomy): domain Bacteria; phylum Bacteroidota; class Bacteroidia; order Chitinophagales; family Chitinophagaceae; genus Ferruginibacter. The sequence goes on along the minus strand of JBDSWG010000103.1, from coordinate 20,950 downwards.
ATGTATTTTTATGATGAAAAATTTATGCTTCCCATCAGCCACGATGAGATTGTGCATGGCAAAAGCCCTATGATTTATAAAATGCCAGGCAATGAATGGGAACAATTTGCAAACCTTCGTTTACTCTATACCGCTATGTATACACACCCCGGCGGCAAACTTCTTTTTATGGGTAACGAGTTCGGCCAGACGCAGGAGTGGAATTTTGCTTCAGAACTGCAATGGGAATTGTTGAAATTTGCCCCGCATCTTGGTATGCAGGAATGCGTACGAACGCTAAATCATTTGTTAAAGGAAGAGCCAGCCCTGCATGAATTGCAGTTTAACAAAAAAGGATTTGAGTGGGAAGATACAGGCCTGCGGGAGGAAGGTATTTTAGTATACCGGAGATGTGGTCAAAATGGCAAAAATGATATCATTACTATCCTGAATATGACCAGGTTTCCGAAAGAAAAATTTCCACTTAAAATTAGTGGTAAAAACAGCTGGAAAGAACTCTACAATTCAGACCAGGAAAGGTTTTGGGGCAGTGGCAAATACCTTAATCCCAACCTGCAAACAACCCTTGTTGATAAAAAGAAAAGCATTTATGAAATATTTATCAATATTCCGGCGTTAGGAGGCATACTGTTGAAGTGATTGGAATTAAATTTGACAATAGCCTTGAAAATTATGAAGAACTTCCTCCTACCGATTTTAGCCACCTGTAGCATGCAGGCATTTGCACAACAAGACAGCGCCAAATTATATTTTCAAAAGGGCTTAGAAGAAAAGACGGCACGCCGTTATTTGCCTGCAACCCGGGCTTTCGAAAAGGCTGTGAGTTTTAACCCCTCCATGACGGAGGCGTACATGGAAAATGCCCAGGCCTATATACAAATGCGCAAATTGGAATTTGCTAAAAATAACTTTCTTAAAGTGTACGAATTGCAGCCCAATAACCAGGTGGTTATACAGGAACTGACAGATATGTATTATAATTTTCGACAGTATTCCAAAGCCATCGAATTTGCAGGTAGGTGTACGGCGTGTGAAAATTCAGACAGAATTATCGGTATGAGTTACTTTCAGCAGGAAGATTACCCTGCTGCAGAAAAAGCTTTGCTGAATGCCATTAAGAAAAATCCGGCAGATGCTGAAGCCACGTACACGCTTGCACGCACTTATTTAGATATGGAAGAATATAAAAAGGCTGTTCCTTTTTATGAGAAAGCAGTGAATATGGAAGGTGGTAAGAATACCTGGATGTACGAATTGGGATTGTTATATTATAATAACAACAACTTCCGCGATGCCGTTTCAGCTTTTGATAAAGCCGCTAAAAACGGTTACACGGCTACTAACGATTTTAATGAGAATTACGGGTATGCCGCACTCTATAGCGGTAACTATAATAAAGGTGAAGAAATGTTGCTGGAAATTTTCCGGCGCAAGCCGGGTAACAAAGATATTCTCCGGGATATGGCTGAAATTTTTTACACTCAAAAACAATATGACAAGTCCCTGGAATACTGCCAGAAATTAATGGAAATGGATGCCCGGGATGGTAAGGCACTTTACCAGGCAGGTCTTTGTTTCCAGAAGAAAGGGCAGAAAGACAGGGGACAGCAAATGTGTGATAAAGCCATTGATATGGATCCTTCTTTAGCCTCTCTCAGGCAGAAAAAAGAAATGCCAGGTATGTAAAATTTAAAAATATTTAATTAAAAAACGGGCTGTAAAAAGCCCGTTTTTTATTTTATAACTTCCACTTCTTATTTCGCAGATTTTACATTGGCAACAGTTTGCACAAATTTGTCAGGAACAATGTCACCACTATTTACCACGTCATTAAAGCGTAACCAATGTATTGCTTTTACCAAATCTTCATACAGAATAATTGCCCCGCCAGCGTTTGTATTGTGAAATAAGTTTCTCTCAATAAAAGATTTTTGGGTTCCGAATAAATGAATCAATGGCAAACTACCACTGGAACAATTTTCTATTTTATTCCCTGAGAAATGCAGCAAAGGCCCCATAGTACTTTCATCATTTCCGGAGCGAAACATTTCCAATAATTGTCCTTTGTTGGCGGTAAAACGATTATTTCGGATGTAAAGTTTTTCTACGCTGTATAATCCTTTATCCGTTTCATTGGCAAAATCAAACAACAGGGATTTATTTTTATTAAACACACAGTTATTAATTATTATACTATCAGACACACTATGTTTAGCCGCATGAAAAAATATGCCCTGCAAACAAGAAAATACGCTGCGCTGAATCTTAAAACTACTGTGGTTGCTGCTTCCTGAAGTATCCGTAGTTAAAAAATTCCGGCAGTTGACAAGGTCAAAATTTACTTTTGTTATGGATAATGTGTTACCGGCTTTGGTTTGAAACAGGAAATCGTCACCCTGGTTAAAACTAATCTTTACCGGCATTTTCTTGAGAGCTGTAATGATGACATCCCTGTTTAATAAAACAGGAAATTGAAAATTATATTCATTGCCGGTAAGGAGGATTTTTAGCGGCGACTTTGTGTTTCCTGCAAAAAGTTTTGTAAATGCCTCAGCCGTGGCACAGGATACGGAAGTGTAAACGGGGTTTATAGGAGCAACATTTTTTGGGTGCCAGTTTACGCCTGTGGAATCGCGGGCTGTTTTTTCCTGCTGCCCCACTATCCCCGGTGTAGCAAAGCCTGCATCTGCAGATAATTTATATACCAGGCGGGTATTATCACTGGCGATGATGGAGTCGAGCACATATTTATTTTGCCGGCCCTGGCTGGTAGAAACCGGTTTTCGGCTACCCGCTTCCGTTGGTAGGTTCATTTTTAGAAACCCCGGTGGTAATGCCTGCGTTACTTTATTACTTACCGCATTTCCGGAAAACCGGAAACCACTAATGTCATCATAGGCATTATAAATAATATAATCGCGTGTGTTCAAAAATTTATTATTTAAAAAAGCCACATTTTGCGGCACCACGCTGCGTTCTGTATCACTGCCTTCACAAAGGCTGGCCGGTGCACAATCAATATAACTGTTGTTTGCAATCACGGCATCTGTTACTTCTACATAGCGGAACGCCGGGGAGTTAGGCACACCATTCATAACGGAGAGGGGTGAGCGAAAACCTTCACCCCTACATTTATAAAAATAATTATTGACTACCCATTGTCCTTTATTTATGATTCGTACGCCACCGGAACCATCTTTATCATTCCCCAGGAAAAAGTTATGCTCTACCGTATTGTAATTTCCATGCCGGAGCACCACACTTCCCTGGCATTCTTTAAAAACATTATTACGAACCACGTTGCGGCCGGATTTGAGGGAGATAACTTCTGTTTCACCATCACAGTGTTCAAATAAGTTATCCGTGATTTGTGTCCGGGAATTAAATTCACAATGTTCGGAAACGCCTACCCGTAGCATCTCCCCGGTATTGCTGGCCAGGGGCAGGCGAAAACCAAAATAGTTATGATCAATAGAATGATAATTTTCCCGGCTGCGCTCATCATCCAGTATGACAGCGAGCAAGACACCCATATTTTTTTTATTAGTGAAACTGCAATGATCCAGGCGGTTATTTTTACCATAAAATAATATCCAGTGGTTATCATCCATGCGTAGTGGGTTATTGAAATCATCAATAGAAGTATTAGTAACACGGCAATGATTTGCCAGTTGATTTTTATCTACGCGGAATTTTATAATGGCATCATTACCTGCAAAACCATTTTTAAAACTTAAACCCGATACAACAATGTAATCTCCGCCCAGCATAAGTTGCGAATGACCGGATATAATTACTTTACCGGCATCCTGTGCTTTGAGTGTTATAGGAGCTGCAGCGGTACCGGTACAATTGAGAGAAATTTTTAAATTCTCCCAGGTACCGTTTTGCATGATAATTACATCACCCGGACGGGCTGATTTATTTGCCGCAATAAGTTCTTCCACATTCTTCACCAGGATATTTCCGGCCTGCATTTTCATGCCTGCGATCAGCAGTAAAAAGCTCCATACTATTTTTTTCATCGTCATTATTTTTTTGCTGTTGACCGCATAGAAGATTCGCGTATAAACAACTTAGGTCTGAGGATCTTTTCAACAAAGTTCATGTCATCAGTCTGGTGCATACGCTCTATAAATAACTTGGCAGCCACCTTACCTAATTCAAATGAAGGCTGTTCCACACTGGAGATTGCCGGAGAAACCAGGCTCACAATGGGTTCATTGTTGAACCCCACCAGGCCGATATCTTCGGGCATACGCAATCCTTTCTTTTTTATAGCCAGCATGGCACCAATGGCCATGCGATCCGATATGGTAAATATTGCATCCGGCCTGTTCTTCATAACCAGTAGTTCTTCTGTTGCAAAAAAGGCGTAGTCCTGGTTAAAATCGCAATTAATGATAAGGCTGCGATCTACTTTTATTTTATGTTTCTTCAATGCTTTTAAATAGCCGTCCATGCGCCGGTTGCTGATGTCAAGATTATCAGGTCCGGCAAGGATGGCTATACGACGGTAACCTTGTTCTATTAAATGCTCTGTAGCCAGGTATCCCCCTTCTTCATTATCTATGCGTACTCCGGGTGCTTTTAATTCCGGGGAAACCCGGTCAAAAACAACCATGGGAATATTTTTTTCCTGTATATTTTTAAAATGCTCAAAGGTTTTGGTTTCACTGGAAACGGAAATAATGAAACCATCTACCAGGCTTTCTAAAAGCCGGCGGGTATTTAAAATTTCTCTTCCAAAGGATTCATTACTCTGGCATATCATTACCGTGTAACCGGCTTCCAGCGCCACTTCATCTATACCTCTTACCATCATAGATAACACATAATCCAGGTTAGGAACTATAACGCCTATAGTATGCGTTTGCTTGTTGCGTAAACTGAGTGCGAGCTGGTTAGGCAGGTAATTCAATTCCTCCACCAGCGACATAACAGCCTTTTTTGTTTCCGGGTTTACATCTGAAGCATTACGTATCGCACGGGAGACGGTAGAAACCGAAATATTCAGTTGCCGGGCAATGTCTTTGATAGTGGGCGGCTTTGTCATATATCAAATCTTCGTGGGCGTAAAGCTAAACTTTTAAAGTTTTCGGGAAAACCGGTAACGATACCGGTACCGTTCTCGTTACTAAATTATAGAAAATATCTACGATTTCTTGTTTATACTTAGAATATATTTAATAAACAGAACATTTTTTTAACAAAAACAAATCTACTTCAAAATTGTCAGGAAGGTTAATAAGGGTACTATTGTACTTGTTAGTACATCTATCCGACTCCCTTTCCAGACTGTTCTTATGTCGAAAACGATTTCATTTATCACTGCTAAATGCCCATGTGTACATGAAAGGAAAAATTGCAATTGTAACTGGCGGTGCCCGGGATATAGGCCGGCAAGCTTCTCTTAAATTAGCAGCCGCGGGTGCTAGAGTTTGCGTCAACTATTTTGGAAATGAAGAACTGGCCAAAGAAACCATTGACATGATTAAGTCAGCAGGTGGTGAAGCCATTGCTGTTTTTGGTGATGTGACGAAACCCGGCGATGTTACAAACCTGGTTAAAGAATGCCAGCAAGCCTACGGCGAAGTGATTCATATCCTTGTAAATGTGGTCGGTGGCCTCATGGGCAGAAAAGCCTTGGCAGATTTGGATGAAGATTTTTGGGATAGCGTTATGGACGTTAACCTGAAGTCTGTTTACCTCGTTTGCCGCGCGGTAACACCTCATATGACGGAAGGTGGTGCTATCGTAAATTTTTCTTCGCAGGCTGCCCGGGATGGCGGGGGTTATGGTGCCATGGCTTATGCTACGGCAAAAGGTGGTGTTCTTACTTTCACCCGCGGCCTGGCAAAGGAATTCGGGCCGAAGGGCATCCGGGTAAACTGCATTTCCCCAGGCATGATAAACACAACATTTCACAACACATTTACCAAGCAGGAGGTGCGGACTAACGTTGCCGGCGCCACGCCCTTGCGTCGTGAAGGAAGGGCAGAAGAAGTTGGAGATTTAGTTTTATACCTGGCCAGTGATTCGGCTTCGTTTATAAATGGCGAAAGTGTAGAGATAAACGGTGGAACATATTTTAAATAAATAACGGCAACGCCTGCCGTTGGTTATTCTTTTTACGATTGTCTTGTTATGAAAAATTGGCTACCATTGTTGGGATTGTTCATATTGCCTGTGCTTACTAAAGCACAGCACCCGGTATGTTTTTTTAAAACACCTGAGGCCCGGGAAGTGAAGGCTAACCTTAAACGTTACCCTGTACTAACGAGTTCTTACCGCAATATAAAAAACGATGTAGATATTTGGCTCGGTAAAGATGTGGATGTGCCTGTCCCAAAAGATCCTGCCGGCGGTTACACACATGATAAACATAAAGCGAATTACACCCTGATGTTTAATAGCGGTGTGTTATACAACCTGACAGGTAATTCGAAATATGCCCTGCTTGTAAAGAATATGATGCTGAAATATGCTGCATTAAATCCGACGCTGAAAAATCACCCGGAAGCCACGAGCAGTTCGCCGGGACGTATTTTCTGGCAGGCACTGAATGATGCTAACTGGATGGTTTATGCCGGCATGGCTTATGACCTCGTGTATAATTATCTCACACCTGCAGAGCGGACCACAATTGAAACCGGGGCGTTTAAACCTGAAGTAGATTTTTTTACCCATGATTTAAAAGACTGGTTCAACCTTATACACAATCATGCCGTGTGGGCTTGTGCCGGCGTGGGAATGATTGGTATTGCAACAAACAATCAGGATTATATTGACATGGCCATGTTGGGAACAGCAAAAGATGGCAAACGTGGATTCCTGGCGTTGATGGATAACCTTTTTTCCCCCGATGGTTATTATACAGAAGGGCCATATTATACCCGCTACGCAATTTTACCTTATGCCATTTTTGCAAATGCGCTCAATAATTATAAACCTTCACTTAAAATATTTGAACATCGAAATAAGATTTTACAGAAAGCCTTGCTTACCTGCCTGCAGCAGACGAACCTTGACGGCAGTTTTTTTCCTTTAAATGATGCCCTGAAAGAAAAAGATTACACGTCCAACGAACTCGTAACAGCGTTGGATATTTTCTGGGACGCTTATGGCCCTCAGCCTGGCCTGCTTACCGTAGCTAACAAACAAGGCAGGGTTATGCTTAACCGTGGTGGAGTTGGCATTGCCAGGGCGTTGCAAAAAACGACCAGCATTCCGGCCTGGTATGATTACAAATCTTTAGAAAGTACAGATGGTGTAAATGGAAATGAAGGCGGAGTAAGCATTCTGCGGCAGGGGAAAAATGAAAATATGACCAGCCTGCTTTATAAATATACATCTCACGGTTTATCGCATGGACATTTTGATAAACTGGGAATATTGCTGTACGATAAAGGAAATGAAATTCTTACAAATTATGGCTCCGTGAGATTTATAGGCATAGAACAAAAATATGGCGGCCGCTACCTGGCAGAAAATAAAGGTTATGCCGGGCAAACCATTGCACACAATACAATGGTGATAGATGAAACCAGTCATTTTAAAGGAAAAGAAAATATTGCAGAAAATTTTCATTCAGATAAAGTCTTCAGCGATCTGACCAATAATGCCCTGCAGGTCGTAGCGGCAAGAGAAGATAACGCTTACGATAACACGCACATGCAGCGCACCATTTACATGATACAGATACCCGGGCAAAATCGCATGGTGGCTGATATATTTAATGTTGCAACCACAGGCGACCACCAGTTTGATTTACCTTTTCAATACAATGGCCAGCTAATAAATACCAGTGTAAAATACGAGGCCTTTACATCTGACATGAAGCCCTTGGGTAAGAAAAACGGGTATCAATATATCTGGAAAGAAGCTTCCGGAAAAGTAAAAGATACGCTGGTGCAACTTACTTTTCTCAATCACAGGACTTATTACAGTATTTCGTCTTTGGTACAGGATTCGGCAGAAATATTTTACACCCGCACCGGTGCCAATGACCCTGATTTTAACCTGCGTCACGAACCTGCTTTTATCATTCGCAAGCATGGCAGCAACCAATCATTTGTCAGCGTCGTAGAAATACATGGCAAGTTTGACCCGGTCAACGAATTTTCTTCCAATGCATATCCCTCCGTGAAGAAAATATCATTACTGCTGCAGGACGCAGAATTTACGGTTGCTGAAATAATGATTAATAATATAAAATTGATATTGGCGCAATCGAATACAGAGGCCGGCAAAACAATTTCACACGAAGTTGCAGGGTACAAATGGACGGGGCCTTATGCTGCCTGGTACGATGGAAAAAAACTTTAAAGCTAAAAAAGAATCTAACGAATTATAAAACGAAAAAACATGGCAACAACAGCATCAACAAAATTATTTATTAAGGATAAAGAAATTGAATGGCAGGAAATGGCCCCGGGGGTTCGCCGCAAAATCATGAGCTGGGATGAAAGGCTTATGGTGGTAAAAGTTGACTTCCAGAAAGGTGGCATCGGTAGTATTCATCATCATTATCACACCCAGATAACGCACATTGAAAAAGGTGTTTTCGAAGTATTGATTGGTGAAGAGAAAAAAGTGCTTTCTGCCGGGGATGGTTTTTATGTGCCACCAAATACGCCTCATGGCGCTGTGTGCCTGGAAGAAGGTGTGCTCATTGATGTCTTTAGCCCGATGCGTGAAGATTTTCTTTAACATCAAAAATGAATGGTTATTTAAACGATATAAAACGGCTTTTATGAAAAAATATTTATTTACATGTTTCTTTCTTCTATGTGCAGGCTTATTATCTGCCCAGACAACTTACTATTGGGTAGGCGGGCTTGCTGCGACTACGGGTTTAAATACAGGTGCCAACTGGAATACCAGCCTGAATGGGGGAGGTTCTTCCCGCCCTTCGTCTACGGGTGCCAGTGACATACTTATATTTGATGGTGCTAATTTAGGTGGCGCCTCGCCTGCAACAGGCCCGGCAACCATCCTGGCCACGGCCAGTATTACCTGTGCCCAGATGAAATTTGTAAATAACGTTACGGTGCTGATGCAACGGCCTACCAGCGGAACCAGTACAATCACCATTGCTGGGGAAGCAGGAGAAGATTTTTTGATAGATGCGGGTTCTATCCTCAATGTAAATTCGCCTTTAGGAAGTCTTAGGTTTGCGCTTACGGTAGCAGTAGATGCTGCCCGGGTAAGTGGTACATTATCTCTTATCACCGTTAACCAAATGCGATTTGATAATACAATTGCTGGTGCTCCCGGCACCTTTCATTTCACGAATGGTTCTTCATTTACCACCAACATAACCTCATCATCTTCTTCTTATCCATTTGGGAGTTCAACACAATCTTCAGAGAAGTGGGTAGTTTTTGATGATGGTGCACAATTATATTATGAAGGCGGGTATAGCCCTAATGGCAACAGCAGTACATTTTCAGCAATCCTCTTCATGCCCAATAGTACCTGGCATCATAGGGCTGCACAAGGCATCGGATCTTTTTTTAATAAGAAAAGTTTTGGAAATATTATTGTTGAAAATAATGCAGCACTTATTTCTGATGGCCCCATCTACAGGATTAATAACCTTATTGTAAATCCCGGAAGTTCATTCACAACATATAGTACTGGACAGACGGCCGTTTTAGGAAATGTTACCGTCAATGGAACATTAAATGCGGATGCCGGCAGCATAAACACCGTTATACTGGGAGGAAGCACAACACAGGTTGTATCGGGAACAGGAACCATTTCCGTTCCTGCCCTTACCATAGGCGATAGTGCAAATGTGATTTTATCAACCAATATAACCCTCACAGATGCATTTAAAATTTATGGAAAAATAGATTTTACTACGAAGCAAGTGAGTGGCGCAACCGCTGTTACGTCTTTCGGGCCCCTGCCTGCAGTAGCTGGTGCAGGTAACACCACGAACGGGTCTTATATAATTACAGTACATAGTGGTATAGGTGCCTCACTGGAAGGGCAACATATTTCGGGCCCGGGCATACAACCTAATACGACTATACTTGCCGTATCCGTTTCAGACGATGCCATATATATCAGTAAACCCGCCACGGCAACTGCTGCTGGCGTTGCCCTATCTGTAAATACACGTGGGGCTACTTTAGAAACTGAAAATGCTAATGGATTCAGTCCTGCAAATGGTTCTATCGTTTCGTCCGGCAGCCTCATCTTCGGGGATAATATTAATTACATCATTGATGGCGCTACTGCTTCACCTTTTGGTATTACTACTGGATCCTTGCCTGCAACTTTAAAGTTTGGTTTCGTTCAGGCAAATGCCGACTTTACTGTAAATAGTGGTTTTAGTGTGAGTAACTACGTAAAGGTTAATGCTAAAATTACCTTACGCCCGGCGGATACTCTGCACATTCTTTCCGGGGCATCTATTACGGGAACGTTTGGTTCTACTGCGTATATTGCTACCAGTTATGTAACGGCTACGGCTGTTCAAAGTTTTATACAATATGACGGCCTCACCGGCACAACACTGGTTCCGTTGGGAACTACTCAATATTATTTACCGGCAACTATTACCCCCACTTCATCATCAGATTTCCTGCTTACCGTCTTCACCGGGATCACCACAAATGGTTTGATTAATGGAACACCTTTCACCGCAACGCAGCGACAGCAGGCAGTAAATGCCGTCTGGAATATTAATCGTTTAGCCGGAACCGGTAGTGCCTCTGTAATGCTTAATTGGCCTTCCGTTTTGGAAGGTTCTACCTTCACAACCTTGCCGGATTTGGAAATCGGTTTGATTCGCAATACCGGTACTGCCTGGGCATTACCTATTGGAATTGGAAATAACACTTTGAATACAGTTACGGCTTCAGTTTCTGCTTTTGGTTCTTTCGGAGCCGGCGCTGTTCCACAGGCCAACCCCTTTATATTTAATGCTATTCCCGACAAGACATATGGTATGCCGGACTTCAATGGCGGGGCAACAAGCCTAAATACAACCGAAGCCATAACCTATACCAGCAGCAATCCGGCCGTAGCAACAATAGTGAATGGCCTGATACATATTACTGGTGCGGGTTCCACAATCATAACAGCTTCCCAGCCTACAGATGGTTTTTATCCCGCCGCCAGTGTGAGCCAAACACTTACAGTAAATAAAGCGTTGCTCACCATAAAAGCAGATGATAAAACACGGTTTGAAGCACTTCTCAACCCGGCACTAACGATTACGTATACGGGCTTTGTACTGGGGGAGACCTCAGCCGTATTAACTACGCAGCCAACCATTAGTACTACAGCCGTACAGGCTTCACCTCCAGGTACCTATCCGATAACTGTATCTGGTGCTACAGCAGCTAATTACACCATCACGCACGTGAACGGAATATTAACCGTTGTACCTAAGCAAAATCAAAGCATAACTTTCGCAACACTACCTGTAAAAACGTATGGCAATCCTGACTTTAATCTAGGAGGAACCAGTACAAACACAACACTACCCATAATATATTCAAGCAGCAATACGTCTGTTGCGATTGTTTCAGGGAATATCGTACATATTACAGGTGCAGGAACTACTACCATAACGGCAACACAACCCGGTAACGACGGCTATTTTGCTGCCACACCAGTTGCCCGTACCCTCACTGTGAATAAAGCAAATCTTACCATCAGGGTTTTAGATACTTCCCGTAATGTCGGACAACCTAACCCCGTCTTTACAATTGTTTATACCGGCTTTGTGCTGGGCGAAACAGCATCCAATCTTACAACAGCACCTACCGCCAATACCACGGCGACGGTTTCTTCTTCACCAGGTGTCTATCCAATAACACTGGATGGAGCTGCCTCTACCAATTATAATATCACGATTATAAACGGGCGCCTCAGTGTATTGCCTTCTACAGGCACAGAGGCTTTGTATATGAATGCCTATCGTGTGGCTTCCGGAAATATAAAAGTGACAGTCTTTTCTAAAGAACCACTTTTGGGAGACATTATGATTTATGACATGAATGGTCGTTTGGTAGCGAAGAAGAACATTTTTTTACCTAAAGGATTTATTAATTCTGAAGTCGTAACACCTAACCTGGCTTCGGGAAGTTACATTGTAACCATCGTGGGTAAAGGGATTGATCTAAAACAAATTATTGCATTTATTAATTAAAAATAATGTCAAAATTATTAACCATTATATTTCTTGCTATTGCCTGCAGTAGCTGTAGCTCCGGTAAACTAACAGCACAGCCTGTACGCAATCTCCGTGTATTTGCCCTGGATGGCAAATCGTTGGAGAGGAATAAAGGAATTTTAACCAATGGGCAGGAAACCCTGGCACCTGCATACAAGCAATTACTAAAAGATGCTGACAAGGCCCTGAAGTTTGGTCCCGTAAGTGTTATGGAGAAAACCAATACGCCGCCCAGTGGAGATAAACATGATTACATGAGCCTGGCGCCTTATTTCTGGCCAAACCCGGATACTAAGGATGGTTTACCCTACATACGAAAAGATGGCCAGACAAACCCGGAAGTAAAAGAATACAAAGACAAAGATTACCTGCCGAAGCTCTGTGAATATGTAAACACTCTCGGGCTGGCATATTATTTTTCAGAAAATACTGCCTATGCAGCGCATGCAGCAAACCTTTTAAAAGTATGGTTCATAAACCCGGAATCCCGCATGAATCCCAACCTGAATTTTGGCCAGGCCATTAAAGGTAAAAATGATGGGCGGGGAGCCGGCATGATAGATACACGTCATTTTGTGAAACTCATAGATGGCATTGGTTTTTTGAAAGGATCAAAATACTGGAAAGCAGATGACCAGAAAGCTATGCAGGCCTGGTTTACAGAATTCCTTACCTGGATGCAGACCAGCCCCATTGGAACAGATGAATTAAAAGCTAAAAATAACCATGGGGCCTGGTATGATGCACAAAGACTTTCAATGGCATTGTTTATTGACAGCGCAGATTTAGCCAAAAGAGTTGTGCAAAGTGCTGCTAATCGTTTGGATTACCAGGTAGATGAGCAGGGCATGTTCCCCGCAGAAATGGAACGTACTATTTCTTTGCATTACACAGCTTTTGCTATGGAAGCTTTCTTCAATATAGCCCAGATGAGTGCGTACACTAATATTGATTTTTGGAAATTGATTACACCTTCCGGTAAGTCGCTGGAAAAATCTTTCAAAGTTTTGAAACCTTATTTGGCAAATGAAGTGAGCTGGACGGGGCAACAGATAAAAGATTATGATTTTGAAGACAGCTATCTTTTACTGGAGCAAGGGGCAAAACATTTCGGATGTAAAGATTGCGTTTTGTTATTGCAAAACCTGGCAGCGGATAAAGCACCTCGCCTGAAAATGAACCTGATTTTCTAATTTATTACAAACTATCAAACTGCGATTATGAAAAAATTTCAATGCCTTATTCTGCTGATACTGTTTGCCGGCATGGGAGCTTTGGCACAAAAAAGAACCATTACGGGTAAGGTTACCTCGCGTAATGGTGCTGAAGCGCTTGCAGGCGTAAACGTGCTGGCAGATCGACAGAAGGCTGGCGTGGCCACATCGGCAACAGGAACATATTCCATTTCTGTAGATTCAAAGGCCACCGTGCTTATATTTTCTTATGTAGGTTATGCTACGCAAACAGTAGTTATCGATGAGCGGCAGGTTATAAATGTAGATATGGTGGTTGCAACAACTACGCAGGATGAAGTTGTGGTTATAGGTTACGGTACTCAAAAAAGAGGAAATGTAACCGGGGCAGTTTCTAAATACACTAATGAAAACCTGGAGGAAACACCTTCTTCCCGCCTGGACCAGGCACTGCAGGGAAAAATTGCAGGTGTACAGATTCAGAATACTTCTTCTGAAGCGGGTTCTGATCCTAAGATACAGGTAAGAGGTTTAACGAGTATAAATCAATCCCAGGGTCCGTTAGTAGTTGTAGATGGACACCCCGTTCCGGATGGACTGGCGTTTGTAAATATGGCTGATGTACAATCTGTAGAAGTATTGAAAGATGCTGCCTCGGCGGCCATTTATGGTTCCCGTGGAGCAGGTGGCGTTATACTCATTACCACCAAAAGTGGTAAAGCCAATAAAACAAAGTTCGGTGTTAAGTTTTCTACCGGTATTAAGAGTGCCTATGAACTTTACCCGATGATGACGACAACAGAATATACAAATATGTTATTTTATGAAGCCGGCCTGAAAGCGACTGACCCCAGCATCACTCCGCCAACGCTTACGCAAATTGCGTCTACGGCTGAGCGTGGTGCTTATATAATTGAGCAGCAACTCCGAAACGGCGTCGCAACAGACTGGCAGAAAGAAGCTATCCGGGATGCCAATACCCGTAATATTCAATTGAATTTTTCGGGGGGTAATGCCGGCGTTCGGTACTACCTCGCCGGTGGCTACCAGGATGACCAGGGAATGATGTACCACAGCGAATACAAACGCTATAATGTAAAAGCAAAAATAGATGCCCAGGTAAGTAAAAGGGTGAAATTTACCTTTAATGTAAATCCATCTTTCATAACCCGCGAAAGGCCCTCAACCAATTATATAGATTTCGTTCGTTTCCAAAGTTATTTACCAGTTTACCTGGATGAAAAACTGGCTGCATTTGTGCGCCTGGACCCAACTTATGCGGATGTAAAAGCCGGTGACTTTGCACAGGCAAGATATTTTAATGGCAGGGTATATAATGGACTGATGCCGGATGGCAGCACCTGGGTTAACGCTTCTGCAGTTACGCCATTCAGCACCTCGAATAACACGCCTAAATCGGTGTTGGAAACAAGAAAAATTACGTCTAAGGATTACCGTTTGCTTACCTCTGCGGATGCTACAGTGAACATTTTGACGGGCCTTGATTTTAAATCCCTTGCCAGTGTTTATACAAGCTATAACGATGGTCTGGACTTTGCCAAATCAAGCTCAAACCGGGCGGGAGATTTAAGCCGGGGCATTTATAGCAACCGCCTTATTGTTGATTTCTTAAATGAAAACACGCTGAATTATACCCGGCGTTTTAAAGATCATAATATCACTGCGCTGGCAGGTTTTACAGTACAGAAAACCTCAACTAAAATTGAGCATGCAGAAGGGCAGGGGTATGCCAGTGATAATATTACGACATTGAATACGGCTTCCGTTGTACTGCCAACCTATTATGATAATACGGGTAACATCCAGGGTACATATAACTTTCGCTATCGTGAAGGCCTGGTGTCATACCTGGGACGTATTTTGTATGATTATAAAAATAAGTATCTTTTCTCTGCCAGTTTCCGTACGGATGGTAGTTCACATTTTGCGCCAGGTAATAAATGGGGTTCCTTCCCGGCAGCTTCTATCGGGTGGGTGGCCAGCAAAGAAAAATTCCTGGAAAATGCCACATGGCTGAGCAATTTTAAATTGCGTGCGAGTTATGGACTAACGGGAAATAATAAGACACCGGATCCATTTTCCTGGGTGAATTTATTAAATCCTACACCTTATATTACCGGGACCGGCACTGGTACTGTATCTCCCGGATATTCTCCCAGCCGCAATTTTATTTCTAATGAAGACATAACCTGGGAAAGAACATATTCTACCAATGGTGGCTTCGATTTAGCCCTACTTAAAAATGCTATATCCCTTTCCGTAGATGTATATAAAACACGCACTGAAAAACTTTTACTTTTGCAGCCCACACAAGCCTTTATAGGTGCCCCATCTACCATTAATAATGTTGGCAGCATGGAGAACAAAGGTTTTGAAATTGAACTCAATACCAATAATATCCGTCGCAAAACTTTTAGCTGGACTACTACTGCTAACCTGGCGCACACTAAAAACAAAATCCTCGATTTTGGTGGTACAGATTTATTACTTAACCAGGGTGAGCGTACAGAACTTTACCTCAATAAAGTAGGAGACCCGCTTATCCAGTTTTTTGGTTATAAAACGGATGGCGTCTGGCTTTCCCAGGCAGATATTATTGCAGCCCAGGCAGCCGGCCTGAGTTCTTCCATGAGTAATGTATTTGTTGCCGGGGGTTTGAAATTAGTGGATGTAAATGGAGATAAGATTATAGATAGTAAAGATAGGGTTGTAACCGGAAATCCTTTCCCCGATTTTACCTGGGGCGTTTCTAATAATTTTAAACTGGGTAATGTAGATTTCAGTTTTCTCTTCCAGGGCGTACAGGGTGGAAGTTTGATAAATGGTGACCCAAACTACAATGAAACTAAACGCTATAACAAAAATTATAACCAGAACAGGTGGCTGAGCCCGATGTTCCCGGGTGATGGTAAAACGCCTTATTCAACCTTAGGTTTCAACTGGATGCTCACGGATTACGTAGTAGAAGATGCCTCTTATTATGCCTTAAGAGAAGTATTGGTAGGATTAACTGTACCGGAACAATGGACTAAAAAAGCCAGGCTTTCATCCCTGCGTATTTATTTCTCTGCACAAAATTTATTTTTCCATTCTGCCTCCGGCTACCGGGGTATAAACCCTGAAGCAAGGTTTACTTCAGGAAACTATACTACACCTCTTATAGATGGCTACCAGAGGGGAAGTTTTCCCATACCGAAAACATACCTGTTAGGAATTGATTTAAACTTTTAATTGAAAATTTTAATGAAAATGAAAAAATTAATTATCATATTAGTTGTTGCAGGCCTTGGTTTTTCATCATGCAAAAAAGCCATTGACCTGTACCCGGAATCTAATTTAAATACAGCCACTTATTATACTAATTATGCTGAAGTTAATGCGGGCCTTTTAGCAGTGTATAATTCTATGCGCAACCCCTTATACAGGCAATGGCAGCTTACAGAATTACGCTCCGATAATTCCTGGATGGGTGTAACGGGAAGTACAAACTCTTTCAACAGGGATCTTAGTGACCTGGATATGTTTATGCCGGCACCAGGTCATGATGGCATTTATAACTACTGGCAGGATTCATATAATGTAATCCGAAATGCAAATACAATTCTTCAAAAACTGGGGGTTTCCTACGATCCAACTGCGGGAACTATTACCCTGGCAGATATTAATATTCCCATCTCAGAAACGGACCGTAAGCAATTTGCTGGTGAGGCTATGTTCATTCGTGCCCAGCAATACTTTAGCCTGGTGCGTTTATTCGGAGGCGTCATGTTAATTCATAAACTGGTGACCCCGGTAGAAGCAAAATCTATTAATCGTTCTACCGTTGCAGAAATATATAAGTTTATTGAAACAGATTTAAAAACTGCAGCTACGTACACCAGTAATAAACCCTATAGCCAAATCTTGCCTGTTATGAAAGGCAGTGCCAATAGCTGGGCCGCAAAAGCCTTATTGGCAAAAGTATATTTAACTCAAAATAAAAAAGCCGAAGCCATAACTTTATTGCAGGATGTCATTGCGAACAGTGGTTATGGTTTACAACCAACCTATGCATCTGTTTTTGCAACCAGTAATGAACTAAATAGTGAAATATTATTTGCTGTACGTTATAAAAGTGGTGGCATAGGGCAGGGGTCAACTTTTGGAAATGATTTCGGTCCTTTAAACAGCGGCTCTGCTATTATTAATGGTTCGGGCCTGGGATGGAATACACCGACTACAGAACTAGATACCGCTTTGAATGGCGATTCCAGGAAAGCGACTATCCTTGCCAGTTATGGTGTAGGAACTGCTGCAAACCTGTATGTAAAAAAATACCTGACACCTGTTTCCGTTACTGGTGACGGGGAAAGTGACTGGCCTGTAATCCGTTACGCAGATGTGTTACTCCTGCTGGCTGAAGCGCAGGGTTTTACACCAGCCAGTGTTGCCTTGATTAACCAGGTTCATATAAGAGCAGGTTTGCCTTCATTAATTCCATCTATTACGACTGTTGCAGAATTTGAAAAGGCATTATCGAATGAAAGGCGTGTTGAATTTGCGTTTGAAAACCAACGCTGGTTTGACCTGGTACGGTATAATACTACATTGACAACCATTACAGCGCAGCAGGTGATGAAAGATCATTTTGCAAAAATGTACACGGTGCATTATGGCACCTACGTTGTACCAACACCAACACTCGCATTCATACAGGCAAATGTAACGGCAGACCATTTATTATTGCCGATACCGCAATATGAGATTGACATCAATACACAAATCGTCATTCCACAAAATCCCGGTTACTAAATATATAAAACACCTGGATGAAAAAAATTCAAATCACGTTAATATTAATGCTGGCAACTTTTATCTCATTCTCCCAGGATGCTACTGAGCAGGGGTATAAACTAGTGGAATACCCTTCCGGCTTTACATCTCAACTAAACGTAGTATATACAAAAGTGAATGACTGGGAGGGAAAAATGGATATCTACCTGCCACCTCCCGGTAACGGGCCCACGCCGGTAGTAATAAATATTCATGGTGGCGGTTGGAATAAAGGCGTTAAAGAATCACAGACAGGATTTAATACTTTTTTTAAAGCCGGGTTTGCAGTCGCCAATATAGAATACCGCTTAACAAGCCAGGCTACTGCACCCGCTGCAGTAGAAGATACCCGCTGCGCACTCATCTACCTTATTAAAAATGCAAAGGCACTGAACATTGATGTAGATCTTATTGTAATTATGGGCGGTAGTTCCGGAGGCCATCTTGCGCTTATGGGTGGCCTGCTGGCTAACGATCACCATTTTGATACAAATTGCCCGGGTGTGGAAAATATACACGTGGCAGCCATCATTGATAAGTATGGAATTACAGACGTTTGGGATTGGGGTTATGGAAAAAATATAACGAGTAAATCTGCAAAAAGCTGGTTAGGGAAATATGCCGGCGATGAAAAATTTGCCGCATCTGTATCTCCTTTAACCTACGTTACAAAAAACAGCCCACCGGTATTTATTATTCATGGAGATGCCGATCCCACAGTTCCTTATGAGCAATCTGTGGCCTTACACAAAAAATTACAGGAGGCCGGTGTAAAAACTGAATTCATTACAGTAGAAGGTGGGCAACACGGGAAATTTGAAAAAGATAAAAACAGCGAAATAAACAAAGCGATTATAAAATTTCTGAACGAGATAAAGGGCTTTGACCTATGATTTTAAAAACACATTACTTATTCTTTTCGGGCTGGAAACTTTCTAAAGTTCTGAAAAATGTAAATTGTTGCCTCTTTCTTTGAAATCGCATAAGAAGGTGTGAAAATATCTGCACAGGCATTTATTAAAAATTAAACTAAGCTGTTACTTTTGCTAAAACATTATAAACTATGATTGATTTTAGACTGGAGAATAAATTAGCCCTGGTTACCGGATGCAGCAGTGGTATTGGTATGTCTATCGCCATTGAAATGGCAGAAGCCGGTGCGGATATTATTGGCGTGAGTAATTCGCTTCCGGCCACGGGTAGCGAAGTGAGTAAAGCGGTTGAAGGAAAAGGCAGGAAATTTTATCCCTACCAGGCAGATTTTTCTAACCGGGAGTCATTATATAAATTTATAAAAAAAGTAAAAGATGATCATCCCCGCATTGATATATTAATAAACAATGCGGGGCATATCATGCGCAAACCTGCGGCGGAGCACCCGGATGAATATTGGGATACCATCATAGATATAAATCTGAATGCCCAGTTTATTCTTACCCGGGAAATTGGTAAACGAATGGTAGAGCAGCAATATGGAAAAATTATTTTCACCTGTTCCCTGCTTAGCTTCCAGGGCGGCATCAATGTGCCAGGATACGCCGCCAGTAAAGGTGCCATTGCATCTCTGCTGAAAGCTTTCGCAAACGAATGGGCACCCCACAACGTGAATGTAAATGGTGTTGCCCCGGGTTACATTGCTACAGATAATACAAAACAACTTCGGGAAGACCCGGACAGAAGTTCGTCTATCCTTAGCCGTATACCAGCAAACCGTTGGGGGAAACCCGAAGATATGGCCGGTGCATATATTTTTCTATCTTCATCTGCCGCTGACTATATAAATGGCACCATCCTCACGGTAGACGGTGGCTGGATGGGCAGGTAATTTTTTATAAATAATTAAAAAACAAAGTATGGATATCCGTTTTCAACGCAGCGCTGCAGAAGTGGCAAAAATGACAACCCAGGAATTAAGAGAAAATTTTCTATTTGAAAAACTCATGCAGGAAGGAAAAGTGAATTTATTTTATACACATTATGATCGCATGATTGTAGGCGGTGCGGTACCCGGCGCAAGCGTTTTAGAATTAAAAACAGAGGAAGAGTTAAAAGCTCCACATTTCCTGGAACGCAGGGAAATTGGGATTATAAACGTAGGTGGTAGTGGTACCGTTAAAGCGGGTAAAGAAAGCTTTGACCTGGAGAAACTGGAATGTGTCTACCTTGGTAAAGGCACACAGGATGTCAGTTTCAGCAGTGCAGATGCAGCAACACCCGCAATTTTTTATATGCTCTCTGTGCCAGCGCATCAAACTTATCCTAATAAAAAAATGACCAAAGAACAAGCCCAGCCGGTTAACCTTGGTGATGTTTCTACCTCTAACAAAAGAACTATTTATAAATATATTCACAACGACGGCCTGCAAAGCTGCCAATTAGTAATGGGCCTAACAATACTGGCTGAAGGTTGTGTCTGGAATTCCGTTCCACCGCACACGCATACACGCAGAACGGAAGCCTATTTTTATTTCGATGTACCGGAAGGCCAGCGGGTAATGCATTTTATGGGTGAGCCGCAGGAAACCCGTCACCTCGTTATAGCAAATAATGAAGCAGTTGTTTCCGCACCCTGGAGTATGCATTTTGGTGTGGGTACGGCTAACTATGGTTTTATCTGGGGTATGGCCGGGGAAAATAAAGAATTTACTGACATGGACCAGGTGGCCGTGGCGACAATAAAATAAATGGAAAAAATATTCTGTTTTGGGGAACTTTTATTAAGGCTTTC
>JBDSWG010000102.1:0-5026 GCA_039926825.1 Ferruginibacter sp. | reverse complement strand
TGTCCGGTAAAAAAAGTACTTTTGCCCATAGTTATATTTTAAGTGTGGTAACTCAAAATACTAACTTTTGGAGGCTCCGGCCTCCTTTTTTATCTATATCATATAACTTTACCGGACAACAGTGATTAGACATTGGTCAATAGGTTATTGGTCATTGGTCATTAAAGCAAAATGCAGTAATCTGTAATTTTCCAGGCTATTAAACCGAACAGAAAATAGCTGTATTTACAATAGCATTAATTATACATAATTTTTATCCACCCTGCACCTTTCCGGTATCATCATCACTCAAACATTTACCTTTTCTTCCCTCATTCAACATTCAACATTCATCATTTAGAACAATTCTTAACCCCACCAAAAGGCTGCAGCTATAAGGCAATATAATCCAATCAGGGCCAGTCCTTCTAACCAAATGGCTTCGCCATCAAACACCACAAAAGCGGTTACGACAACTGCCAGTGCCAATGATACTAATAACATCGGGGATAACACGAAACTCAGAACAGCACCGCCCAGCACATAAGATAATAGTACAAGCAATGGGAAAAGAAATAAAGCAATCTGCAGCGAACTATTCAGGATAATGCTGACGGCATAATCCGTCTTATTTTTATAAGCCAACTGAATGCCTACAACATTCTCTACAGCATTGCCCGCAATGGCCACAATAACAAGGCCGGCAAATGTTTCATTAATACCTAATGATGACATAGCCGGCTGTAAAACAGACACAAACCATTCCGATACGAAAGCTGCTGCCACGCCAGCCAATGCAAGGATGGTGAGTGTAAGAGTGAGTGGCCAGGTATCTTCCGGGCTATCCTTTTCCTTTACCGCTACAACCGATTTGTCTGATTTAATAAAGAAATATATGCTGGCTGCAAACAACACCAATAGAACAATAGCTACAAAAATATTAAGAGAAGAAATGTGGGTTGAACCAGGCGTATGAAACTGATGGGTAAGTGTCGGAATAGCAAGGGCGGCAAATGCCAGTATCATCAGCGTTACCACCATTTTTGGTGGCTCCGATGTAAAGTATAAGGTGCCATTTTTAATGCCCCCAAAAAACAAAGCCAGTCCGAATACCAGTAACGAATTGCCCAAAATAGATCCAATTAATGCAGCCTGAACCACACCATCTAATCCGGCTTTCAAAGCAAAAATGCAAACGAACAATTCCGGCAGGTTTCCCAGGGCAGATTGTAAAATTCCTGTTGCTCCGGGGCCCATTCGATTTCCCAATTGCTCCGTAGCATCACCCACAACCATGGCCACTACAGCCAGTGCTGCTGCACTCACAACAAAATTTAATACCACATTAGTATGCATATAATGAAGTACACCCGCCAGGAGTGTAAGCATTAAGCCGCCAACGAGAATAATCTTTTCCTTTTTACGCATATAATTTCAGGATATTTTATTTAATAGCTTCGTCAGCAATAGCTATCGCCTGGCTGATAATATCCAATCCTTCGTCTACCTGATCTTTAGTAATACAAAGTGGTGGTGCTATAAAGATATAACCCCAACGCACAAACGTGTACATCCCCAGGTCTTTTATTTTCGCAGCCACTTTATTCATCACTATCATTTCATCGGGCCTGGCATTAAACGGTGCCATAGGTTCTTTGGTTCCGCGGTTTTTCACCAGTTCAATACACCCCAGCAAACCAGTATTCCTAAAATCACCAATAGAAGGATGTTTATCTTTCATCTTTTCCACCTGGTCTTCAATATATTTACCCATATCCTGTGCATTTTGAATTAGGTCGTCATCTTCATAAACCTGTAGTGTGGCCAACGCTGCGGCGCAACTAACAGGGTGTGCAGAATAGGTAAGTCCCAGGGGTAGCATAATATCATCATATTTCGCTGCAATCTTATCTGTAACCATAAGGCAGCCGAAAGGCAGGTAACCGCACGTGAGACCTTTTGCCATAGCAATCATATCCGGCACAATATCATGATTCATAAATCCAAACCAGGCTCCTGTGCGGCCAAAGCCACTCATCACTTCGTCCATAATCAACAGGATACCATTATCATCACATATTTTTCTCACAGCTTTTAAGTAACCAATTGGATACTGAAGGCAACCAGAAGAACCGGATTCACCTTCAAGGATAATTGCTGCTATATTTCCCGGGCCTTCGTAAGCTATTATTCTTTCCAGGCTGCTTACTGCTTCTGATAGAAAACTTTCATCGCCAAACTCCCAGCGGTATTTATAGGGTAAATCAAAATGAATAAAATTTGGCGCCTGCTGGCTGTCCGCAGGAATCTTACGGGGATCTCCACCGGCTGACATGGCGCCATAAGAAGCGCCGTGATAAGACTGGTAACGGCTTAAAATTTTATGCCTGCCGGTATAAACCCTGGCAAGTTTAAGTGCATTTTCAATGGACGTAGCTCCACATAAAGTAAAGAATGCTTTATTGAGATCACCGGGGCAAATTTCTGCAAGCTTTTTCCCGAGGTCACCCCGGGCTTTTGTTACACAGCTTGGCGTAACATAACTTACTTCCTGCATCTGCTTTACCACGGCATCGGTTATACGTTGATCACCGTGGCCAATGTTTACATTCATGAGGCCCGATGAAAAATCAAGGTAGCGCTTGCCTTCATAATCATATAAATAAACACCTTCTGCCCGCTGCACAGCAATGGGAGAAATGCCTTTTTGCTTACTCCAGGAGAATAGGGTGTAATCCAGGTTGTCCTGTACAATTTGTTTTGTTTCTGATTGCGATAATGTTTCTGACATAATATTTTTTTTATTTAACCGGCGAAAGTATTTTATGAAAATTTCGTTGTGTGCCCCAATAGCTATTGGAACACGTGTTACATATCCTTCAATCATCAGGTTTAAACCCAATTCTTTTCCTTGGTACTGCAGGCTTTGTAATTAATTGTCTAATTGCATTAAATACACTGGCGATATCTTCTTTATTCGCTTTAATTTGTTTTTCCACTCTTTCCAGCTTCAGCAAAATATCTTTATTGGTCATCAGCATTTCACGCATTTTTATAAATATGCGGATGATTTGAATGTGCACTTGAATAGCAACAGCGCTGTTTAAAACCCCGGACAACATGGAAACCCCTTGTTCGGTAAATGCAAATGGAAGTTTTCTGCTCCCGCCCCAGTTTGAAGTCACAAATTGTGACTTCAAGATTTCGTATTCCTTTTTTGTCAATTGAAACATAAAATCAGCGGGAAACCGTTCTGAGTTTCTTTTTACGGCTTGGTTTAAAACTTTTGTTGCCACACCATATAATTCAGCTAAGTCTTTGTCAAGCATTACTTTTTGGCCCCGAAAATTATAAATCCTGTTAATAATAAATTCCTCAGGCAAAACGGATATGTTTTCTTTTACAGCCTTAGCCATTATTTTTAATTAAGACAAATGGTAAAATTATAAACCTCGATTCAGCCAGGTAAATTAAAACTCAACATCCACCATTAATTATTCATCATTCATAACTCATAATTCCTTCCTTAGCTCATCCAGTTTACCCCAGCCTCCGCATTCCACTTAGTCGTACTCTTCTTTAGCTTTGTCCAGAACTCAATCGAACTTTTTCCGGTAATATCTCCTACCCCGAATTTACTTTCATTCCATCCACCAAATGAAAATGGTTCCCGCGGTACCGGCACACCTACATTAACGCCTATCATGCCTGCGCTTGCATGATCAATAATGTAGCGGGCCATGGCACCGTTTTGTGTGAACACACTAGCCGCATTGCCATAAGGATTTGCATTTTCAATAGCCAGTGCCTCATCAACCGTATTGGTACGCATGATGGAAATAACCGGCCCGAAGATTTCTTCTGTGGCCACGCTCATTCCCGGTGTTACAAAATCTATAACCGTGGGGCCAACATAAGTTCCATTTTCTTTTCCATTTACTTTTGCATTACGGCCATCTACAAGGATTTTTGCACCATCTCTTTCTGCTTCGCCAATATATCTTTCTATTTTTTCTTTGCTTTCTTTATTTATTACAGCTCCCAGGTTTTCGCCGGGAATAATTTTCCGGGCCTCTTCGCAAATTTTATCAATGATGGCATCCACATTTCCAACGCCAATCATAGCACTTGCTGCCATACAACGCTGACCTGCACAACCACTCATGCTGGCGGCAACATTCTGCGCAGTCATGCCAGGGATGGCATCTGGCAATACCATCAGGTGGTTTTTGGCACCGCCAAGTGCCAGGCATCTTTTATAATTTGATGTTGAACGCTGGTAAACAATTTTGGCTACTTTGGTAGAACCCACAAAACTAACGGCTTCAATTTTTGGGTGATCGCAAATAGCTTCTACTATCTCCACGTCTCCATGTACAATATTAAAAACGCCATCCGGCAGGCCGGCTTCTTTTAATAATTCTGCCAGGCGGCCACAACTCAAAGGCACTTTCTCCGATGGTTTCATAATCATACAATTGCCCAGGGCAATGGCATTAGGAAGCGTCCAGTTAGGCACCATGCTGGGAAAATTAAAAGGCACAATTGAGGCCACAACGCCAAGCGGTACATGCTCGGTACGACATTCTACACCACGGCTTACTTCAAGTATTTCGCCAGTAACAAGTTGCGGTAATGAACAGGCAAATTCTGTAAGCTCAATACTCTTTTCTATTTCAGCTACGGACTCACTATAAGTCTTGCCGTTTTCTTCGCTGCATAATTTTGCAAGTTCTTCCAGGTTTTTTTCCAGCAGCGTTTTATATTTAAAAAATACCTGCACCCTTTCTTTGATGGGTGTTTTGCTCCAGGAAGTAAACGCTTTTTTGGCTGCAGCAACGGCATCATTTAAATCATTAGCTGAAGACATGGGAACGGTAGATAAGGCATTTCCATCGAGTGGAGAATTTACATCCATCTTCCTGTCCACTGATGCATCAACAAATTTTCCATTGATAAAATTCTGTATTGGTTGGTATTTCATAATAATATATTTTGTAGAATGAAGGGTGAAAATTAAATTATTTTTAGTTTACAGCAGCTTTTT
>JBDSWG010000101.1:0-6607 GCA_039926825.1 Ferruginibacter sp. | reverse complement strand
TTCCGTCATACCGCAACTGGATAAAATACTGTTGGAAGAAATGAAAAATAATAACCAGGTACATACCGGCATGCTGCCGAAACTGGAAAATGCCTTTGATGCTACCACTCATGATGTAGAGGTAATGATTGGACATGCACTATCACTGGAAAAAATTATTTCCGGCCAGGCCGGAACCCGTATTGTACATGCAGGATAAAAATTTACATACCAGCCGGGAAGCTGCACTTTACTGCCTTCAAAAACTTGTAGCCATACCTGCCCTCAGTCGAAATGAGGCGGCAAGGGCAGATTATATAACTTCCTTTTTAGAAAATAAAAACGTAACGGTACGCCGCGTTGGGCAAAACATCTGGGCAGTTAGTAAAAATTTTAAAAACGGTTTACCGGCTTTGTTGTTGAACTCCCACCTGGATACTGTGGCTCCAAATAAAGGGTACACCCTTAATCCGTATGATGCTAAAATCAGGGATGGTAAAATTTACGGACTGGGCACAACCGATGCGGGAGCTTCGCTGGTTTGCCTCCTGCTATGTTTTCTTTACTTTTCGGATGTAGAAAATTTGCCTTTCAATATTATTTTTGCTGCTTCCGCTGAAGAGGAGATAAGTGGGTCAGGCGGAATCAGCCTTTTGTTCCGGGATGAAGATTTTAGAAATGCGGTTATGCATGACCGTTCTGTTGCCATCGTGGGCGAGCCCACACAGCTCGACCTTGCCATTGCAGAGAAAGGCCTCCTGGTTTTAGATGTGGAAGTCACGGGCCAGGCTGGCCATGCTGCCCGGGAGGAAGGCGAGAACGCGATTTACAAAGCCATAGAAATTGCTGACTGGTTTCGCACCTACAAATTCTCCCGTATCTCCGCCTTACTCGGCGAAATGAAAATGACTGTCACGGGTTTCTATACAGCAAATACGGCACACAATGTCGTACCCGCATTATGCACGCTTATGGTAGATGTTCGGGTTACCGATGCCTATACTCATGAAGAAGTACTGGAAGAAATTACGCATCATATAAAAGCGTCTGTGCGCCCCCGTAGTACACGGCTGCGCTCTACCTGTATTCTGGATACGCATCCTTTAGTAGCAGCCGGTGTACATTTAGGAAAGAGAATTTATGGATCACCGACTTCATCAGATAAAGCCCTCATGCCTATCCCTGCTTTAAAATGCGGGCCAGGCTTCAGTGGCCAAAGCCATAGTGCCGATGAGTTTATCCTCCTGGAAGATATTTATTCCGGGGTGAATTTTTACATTAACCTGGTAAGCGAATTTGCGCACAGTTGCAAACAAAATAATTCCTGATATGAAGCTTTGGCAAAAAAATACTGACGTAAACAATGCCGTTGAAAATTTTACAGTCGGGCGGGACAGGGACTTCGATGCCGCCCTGGCACCCTTTGATGTGCTGGGAAGTATTGCCCATGCCATCATGCTGGAAACTGCAGGTATGTTATCAATTGAAGAAAAAGATAACCTCGTAAAAGTTTTACGGGAAATTTATGATGAGGTGAACCAGCCGGGTTTTGTGGTAGATAAAAACATGGAAGACATTCATTCCCAGGTAGAAAATATGCTCACACAAAAACTAGGCGATACCGGCAAAAAAATTCACGCCGCCCGCAGCCGCAATGACCAGGTTTTGCTTGATGTCAAACTTTTCCTGCGCCATGCGGTATTTCAACTGGTTTACCGCGTAAAAACTGTATTCAATATTCTGCAGGAGAACAGTGAAAAGTATAAAGAACATTACCTGCCCGGTTATACGCACCTGCAAATGGCTATGCCTTCTTCTTTTGGTCTTTGGTTTGGGGCCTATGCAGAAAGCCTGGCAGATGATGTGCTTTGCCTGCAATCGGCCTATAAAATCATCAATAAAAATCCGCTCGGCAGCGCAGCCGGCTATGGGTCTTCATTTCCCATAAACCGTACCCTCACCACAGAACTGTTGGGTTTTGACGCTATGAATTATAATGTGGTGTATGCACAGATGGGCCGGGGAAAAGCAGAAAGGGTCACGGCACAGGCCCTGGCAAATGTAGCCGATACACTCGCCCGCTTCAGCATGGATGCCTGCCTTTATCTCAACCAGCAATTTGGGTTCATCAGTTTCCCGGATACCCTTACGACCGGCAGCAGCATCATGCCCCATAAAAAGAACCCGGATGTGTTTGAACTCATACGTGCGCATTGCAATCGCGTGAAGGCTTTGCCAAACGAAATCACGATGCTCACGACCAATCTTCCTTCCGGTTACCATCGTGACTACCAGTTATTGAAAGAACAATTATTCCCCGCCTTCGATACGTTACATCGCTGCCTGGATATGATGGAGCTTATGCTGGAAAATATTTCTGTAAAAGAAAATATCCTGGCAGATGATGCCTATAAATATATTTTTAGTGTAGAAGAAGTTAACCGCCTTAGTAATGAAGGCATAACATTCCGGGATGCGTACAGGCAGGTAGGGGCAGATATTGAAAATGGCAACTTTAGTCCATCCCGGGATCTTCATCATACACACGAAGGTTCTATGCATAACCTGCAAACCGCAGCCATAGCTGGTTTAATGAAAGATGCCATTGTTGGCTTCAATTTTAGCAAAGCGGAAAAGGCTTTACAAAATTTATTGCTGTAAATTGCCACACATATTTTCATTATTATTATATGTGTAATGGAAGTTTTGAAAAACCATTGCTGCCATAGAAAGGGCGGATTATTTAAACCTAAATACAATTCATGTCAGAGGGGCAGAAAAAACGCATTGCTATATTTGGTTCTACAGGTTCTATCGGTACACAGGCATTGGACGTTATAAGAAGTCATGAAGATCTCATGACCGTAGAAATTCTTACAGCACATAACAATGACGAGTTGCTTATAAAACAGGCCTTGGAATTTAAACCTAATGCAGTTGTAATCGGTGATGACAAAAAATATGAGGGGGTAAAAGCTGCCCTGGCTTCTACAGATACAAAAGTTTTTTGCGGGGAAGATGCGCTCGAAGAAGTTGCAGATTTTGATACGTATGATCTTATGCTGGCGGGCATCGTCGGCTTTGCCGGCCTGCGGCCCACCCTAAAAGCCGTAGAGAAGGGAAAATTTGTTGCCCTTGCAAATAAGGAAACGCTTGTTGTGGCGGGAGACATTGTGATGAAAAAAGCGCTTGAAAACCGGGCGCCGATTATCCCGGTAGACAGCGAGCATTCTGCCATTTTTCAATGCCTGGTAGGAGAGTCCCGCAACCCGATAGAAAAAATTATTCTCACAGCAAGCGGTGGGCCTTTCCTAGGAAAGAAGCCCAACTTCCTGGTAAATGTAAAACGCGATCATGCCCTGCAACATCCTAACTGGAGCATGGGTGCAAAAATTACAATAGACTCTGCAACCCTTATGAATAAAGGGCTGGAGATGATTGAGGCCAAATGGTTATTTAATTTGGAACCCTCGCAAATTGAAGTTGTCATCCATCAGCAAAGTATCGTTCACAGTATTGTACAGTTTGAAGATGGCAGTATGAAAGCCCAGATGGGCCTGCCGGATATGAAGTTGCCCATACAGTACGCCCTGGGTTTTCCGCAACGCCTGAAGAGCGATTTTCCACGCCTAAATTTCCGCAAATATCCTAACCTGAGTTTTGAAGAGCCGGACTATAAAACCTTCCGGAACCTGGGTTTATGTATTGATGCCCTTAAGGCGGGTGGCAATAAAGCCTGTGTGCTCAATGCAGCAAATGAAATTGCTGTCTGGGCTTTTTTAAAAAACCGCATTGGCTTCCTGGACATTACAGCCGTTGTGGAAAAAACCCTGGAAAAAATAACCTTTATAGAAAAGCCAACACTCGATGAATATTTTGAAAGCGACGGGGAGGCCCGTAACTTTGCGGCCTCGTTGATGAAATTATAATATGGTTACCGGCAATTGATATTCAAATAAAATTTGAAGCGTCTCCCGATAGCCATCGTAACACTTGTACGACATAACATCAAACATCATAATTATATTAAAACGAAATAAACTTAATGGTTTTAGATACGATTCTGGTTATTAACTGGCCCAGCGTGGGCCTCAAAGCAGCCCAGCTTTTACTTTCTCTTTCCATACTCGTAGTATTGCACGAGTTTGGCCATTACATCACGGCAAAATGGTTTAAGTGCCGTGTAGAAAAATTTTATCTTTTTTTCGATCCCTGGTTTTCCTTGTTTAAAAAGAAAGTTGGCGACACCGAATATGGCATCGGCTGGCTTCCACTTGGCGGTTATGTAAAGATCGCCGGTATGGTAGATGAAAGCATGGACAAAGACCAGTTGAAGCAACCGCCACAGCCCTGGGAATTTCGCAGCAAACCCGCGTGGCAGCGGCTCATTATTATGTTAGGCGGAGTAACTGTAAATATTATTCTCGCCTTTCTCATTTATGCTATGATTCTTATGGTATGGGGAGAGAAGAAAATTGAAAATTCTTCTTTAAAATATGGCATTTCAGTGGAAGACAGCCTCATGATGAACCTGGGTTTCAAAGATGGAGACATTATTACCAAAGTGAAAGGCAAGCCAGTAGAAAATTTTTTCGATGTAGTCCCGAAACTCATCCTGAGTAAGGATGTAACGGTATTGCGTAACGGTCAGGAGCAGAATATAGCCTTGCCTACAAATCTTATCGGGAAACTGGTAGAGAAAAAACGTCGTGATATTCCTCTTATCGGCATCCGGTATCCTTTCTGGATTGGCGGCATGCCGGATACCGGCTATGCGTCACAGTTAGGTATGCAGCGCTGGGACAAAGTCATTATGGTAGATTCTGTTTCCACGCCCTGGTTCAATGATGTTTTTCGTGCCTTACAGGCTAATAAAACAGGTATCGCAAATATCACTTACCAGCGTGGCGATTCCATTCGAAATGTCACCTGGAATGTAGACAGCACCGGTATTATTCCCGGCATGAAATACATTGGCAAATTTGAATCCCTGGACAGCATCGGCGTGATACAATACGAAGTGAGAAAATACGGTTTACTTGAAGCGCTTCCGGCGGCGGTAAAAATGGCAGGTGAAAAACTGCAATGGTATATTGATCAGTTTGCCCTCATCCTTTCTCCTGAAACAGAAGCCTACAAAGGCGTGGGCGGTTTTAAAGCCATGGGTTCGGTTTTCTCCGGTACCACCTGGGACTGGGAACATTTCTGGACCATCACCGCATTCTTTTCTATCATACTGGCCTTCATGAATCTCCTGCCCATACCGGCACTGGATGGAGGGCATGTTATGTTCACACTTTATGAAATGATTTCCGGAAGAAAACCGAGTGAAAAATTCCTGGAATATGCGCAGATTGTGGGTATGGTTCTCCTCCTTGGCCTCATGCTTTATGCAAATGGAAATGACTGGTTTGGCTGGGGAAAATCTAAGTAAAGGCGGTACACTTTAACCAAAAACGCATATGAAATTTTATGCACGGTTTGTAGCAGTTTGTAATATCTGTTTTATCATCGCTGGCGTGCTGCGGCTGGTAGAACTGAACCGCCGGGTCAAAGGTAATTTTGATGGCGCTATCGGTTTTCAACCGTTGGAATCTACCCTTGTAATTTTGGGATATGGCGCCGTATTTTTCAACCTGGTTTTTGTACTCTGGTTGCTGGATCGCCTCATTCGGCGGCGGCCGTTACTGGTGCCCAAATGGCTAGCCTGGTTTAACCTCATGATGTTCCCGCTGGAAATTTATTATTTTCTTTTTACGTAATTTTTTTAGCAGCTTTGCCCTGAATGATTTTGAGTAATCCACATTTGTATCAAGAAAAGGCTGGGACAAAAAATGGCCAATGCAAAAGAATTTTCTTTGTAAATATTCCTGCTGGTATATTTTAATAACCTGTTCCAATTTAAATGGAACTGTAATATTTTCCAATTTGAAAATAGTAACATGATCACAAATATTCTCCGCCACAGGCCAACCAAACTCTTTATTATTTTCACGGCTTTTTTTGTAGCCAATGCCCTCATTGCGGAATGCATTGGCACTAAAATATTTTCCCTGGAAAAAGTCTTTGGGGCCACGCCTTTCAACTTTACTTTATTTGGTGAGAGCGGCCTCGCACTCAGCCTCACCTGTGGCGTATTGCTCTGGCCCCTGGAGTTCATCATGACAGATATTGTAAATGAATATTATGGCCCTAAAGCGGTGCGGCGAATTTCCTTTATTGCCGTGGGCCTTATCCTCTATGCATTTCTTATGTTTTACATGGCAATGAGCGTGCCCGCAGCAGATTTCTGGTATGGAACCGGCGTGCAGGATGGGGTGCCGGATATGTCCAGTGCCTTTAACGCTATATTTGGCCAGGGCATGTGGATCATAGCCGGCAGCCTGATAGCATTTCTTGTAAGCCAGCTCATAGACGTTGCCGTCTTTCATCGAATAAAAAAAATAACAGGAGAAAAAAAGAAATGGTTACGGGCCACAGGCTCCACAGTAATTTCGCAGCTTGTAGACAGTTTTATTGTGTTATTTATTGCTTTCCAGATTGGTAAAGGGTGGAGCCTGCAAAAAGTGTTGGCTATTTGCCTGGTTAATTATACCTATAAATTTTTCATGGCCATCGTTCTCACGCC
>JBDSWG010000100.1:0-2585 GCA_039926825.1 Ferruginibacter sp. | reverse complement strand
AACAGGAATCATTATTATTGCAAATAATTAAATTCTGCTTCACGTTTACACTTTCCGATTTGTTTACATTTTATCAGTTGCCTTGTTGTTCCTCAGCACCCAATACAACAGGGCAATGGCCACTACTAATAGAATTAATTTTCCCTGCCACCCAAATTTTGTTACCTCGTATACTGACCAGGCCTCAAGGAATAAGGCAGGTAATTTCCCAAGGGAACTGGCTACAAGAAAAATAAAAAAGGACACCTTACCAATAGCTGCTGCAAAGGTAATTAGGCCGGAAGGCACAAAGGGTATAAGTCTCAACGAAAAAATAAGATAAAAAGCCTGCCTGTTTTCTGCCTGTACCAGCTTGCTAATCATTTTATATTTTTCCAGTTTTTTTTGAGTGATTTTTTTAAAGCCTTTGCGATACAATACAAAGGCAATGGCTGCACCAAGGGCTTCGCCAATGAATGATAGCAACGTACCATTTATAAACCCAAAAAAAAGAATGTTAGCAGCCGTGACAAAGACGCTTGGCACCAACCCAAGTATAGCAATCGCCACACTTAAACATATGCTAATGAATACAGCAAGCTGGGGATATTCTTTAAAAAGGTTTAAGACGCTTTCTTGCAAATTCTAAATTGGGTTTTAATACTCCATACAAAATCCCCGCCGTTGTTGATGTTCGTTCGTAGGTTTATCTTAGCAATATTTCCTGGAGGGAATATTGCGTTTCGGGTTTCATAATGCTGGAATGTGTAAGGTCACCGGCTCCACAGCATTTCGGCAAAAAAATACAACACCTGAATACTTGAAAGATTATCATAAATTTGGCCACAACTTCTGCAATATCCAACCTTTTGTTCACCTGCGACAGGACACCAATAATTTTACCAAGTAACGAAATATAAATGGGTGAAAATATAAATGACGATACTTTAGATAATCCAATAGATCACCAACCGGAAAATCTTTCCGAAGAAATTATCTCTGCAACCGATAAGCACCCTATTAATCCAAATCAAGAAACTGAAAATATGGAAGTACATCATCATACTCATCCCGGTCATCACAAGAAAAAATGGACAGATTATTTCTGGGAATTTTTAATGTTGTTCCTGGCCGTGTTCTGTGGGTTTCTGGCAGAGTACCAGTTAGAACATAAAATTGAGAGCGACAGGGTTGAGAAATACATGCACGACATGGTAGAAAATTCAAAGTATGATACGACAAGAATAGCGGTGAATCTTCCTTCCAACAGGGAAATTAGGAAAGACCTTGACTCTTTCAGGTATGAAATAAGAAATGCTATTAACGGCCAGGCCAATACTAATAGGCTTTATTATTTCTCTTTGAAAATAAATGACTTTAACCAGGTTGCTTTCAATAACTCCGCTATCACGCAGTTAAAAAATTCGGGCCAGTTACGATTGGTTAAAAATGATTCACTCTTAAATGAAATACTCGATTACTACGAAAGAAAAGTATATGCTGCAGGAATATATCAGCAAAATTTACAAAAAGCCTTTGAGGTATTTACTGCCTCCACGAACAAGATCTTCAGCACCACCCCTTTTGATTTTATGGCTACCATCTCTGATTCCACATATAGCCAGCAATTGGAGGACAATTACAAACAAAATATAGCATCCGTATTAAGCGCTACGCCCCAGGAGCTATTAAATGGGGATAAGGCAAGCCTTGAACAATTACACACAGCCGTTTCTAACTTTGAATGGAGCCTGATAAATTATGACAAGTTTTTGAATTACTCCTGGCAGGGGGCTGAAAAACTAATGGTTCATATTGAAGAAGTTTATTAATGTGCAAGTATGGGTTTCAATTTTTAAACTGAACACTTCGTTTTAAAATTACATGTTCAACTATCAATAGAATTAAATAGAGAGAAGACATTGCACGGATGATGCAGTTCAAAGAAAGCGGTTTAAGAGGTTTTAAAAAAATAAACAATCATAATGAAACAATCTGCAATAATCCTGAAGCTAACGGCAATACTCCTATTATGTGCTTTCTACATTCAAACAATTGCACAACAACCCCATAAAAATACCTATGAAACCCTCTTGCAATTATGCAAAGAGTTAAGGTTACTGGAGAGATCCCATTTACCGAATGACGTTCCCGAATACCGCAGGTCAACAATTATCAAAATGCAACAAACTTTACTGCAATACAAAAACCGCTTGTCAAATATTGATACAGCCAGTTGGATGTTGGAACAAAAAGTTGATTATGTTTTACTGCGTGCAGAAATGAATGCACTGGATTATAATTGCCGCATTTTAAAACCCTGGGTTCGTGACCCGGCATTTTATGCTATAATATTTGGAGAACAAAGCGATACACCCGACCATGAAGGCCCCACTAGTTTTGCAGCAATTGAATTATGGAATTATAATTTTCCATTGTCAGCAGGTGACGGAAAAAAATTAACCGCAGAATTAAAAATTATACCGCCATTATATGAGCAGGCAAAAATAAACCTCACCGGTAATGCCCGTGATTTGTGGAGCGCTGGTATTGAAGACATAAAAGCCCAGGTGGAGCAGTTGGATGAACTGGAAAAGAAAATAACT
>JBDSWG010000099.1:0-3709 GCA_039926825.1 Ferruginibacter sp. | reverse complement strand
ACCGCTTATTGCCTTACACTGGCAGGAAAAAAAGTAGTCTTGATTGAAGATGGATTACCATGTAGTGGCGAAACGGGTAGAACAACGGCACATATTGTAAATGCGCTGGACGATTTTTATTGTGATATTGCAAAAATCCATGGAGAAGATAATGCAAAGCTTGCTGCAGATAGCCACACTGCCGCTATTGATTTTATAGAACACACAGTAGCAAAAGAAGGTATAGAATGTGAGTTTAGCAGATTGCCAGGCTACCTTTTCTTACACCCAAGCGACAAAATTAAAACGTTACAAGATGAACATACAGCTTCTAACAAGGCAGGAATAAAAACGGAAATGATTCACAAAATTCCCGGTATTACTTATGAGAATGGACCTGCTTTAATGTTTCCGGACCAGGCACAGTTTCATCCTTTAAAATATTTGTATGCACTCCTTGAACGCATTGTTGAAAAAGGAGGCAAAGTATATGCACATACCCATGCAGAAGAAATACAGGAAGGACTGGTAACTGCAAATGGTTTTTCAATCAAAGCAAATAACATAGTAGTTGCAACCAATACGCCTATAAATAATTTATTTACCATACATACCAAACAACATGCTTACCGCACTTATGTAATTGCTGCGCTGGTTCCAAAAGGAAAAGTAGAAAAGGCATTGTGGTGGGATACCGGCGACCAGGATAGTAAATGGGTAAGTATCCCTTATACCTATGTTCGTACCCAGGCTTACGATGATGCACACGACCTGCTGATAGCAGGTGGGCAGGACCATAAAACCGGGCAGGCAGATGCGGAAGATATTTCGCAGGATGAACGATATAAGAACCTCGAGGATTGGGCACGGTTGCGCTTTCCTATGATGACAGAAATTATTTACAAATGGTCGGGGCAGGTAATGGAACCTGTGGATAGTCTTGCCTTTATTGGACGTAACCCGGGAGATAATCATATCTACATTATTACCGGAGATTCCGGTAATGGAATGACACACGGAACCATTGGCGGCATGCTGGTTTCTGACCTTATTTTAGGTATTGATAACCCATGGCGAAAGTTGTACGACCCTGCACGGATAAGCGTAAAAGCGACGGGTGATTTTTTAAAAGAAGCCGGCAACATGGCGGCTCAGTATGCTGATTACTTAAATGCCGGTGATATTAAATCTGTGAAAGACTTAGCGATAAACGAAGGCGCTGTCTTGAATGTAGGAATTCATAAAGTAGCCGCTTACAGAAGTGAAGATGGAACTTTAAACGCATATACTGCTATATGTCCGCACCTTGGTTGTGTATTGCAATGGAATGCAGATGAAACATCTTTTGACTGCCCTTGTCACGGCTCAAGATTTACAAATGAAGGGGTTGTTATAAACGGACCAGCGTTAAGCGATTTAAAAAGATTTGAGATAAAAGAGGAGTAGTCAAAAAGGTGCAGTCGTAGCATGGCAATACACTCCAAATGATTATAGTTAGAAAAGGCGCAGGTAGCGTATTTACCCCGGCATGGGGCCGGTAAATGCATTTATGAATTTTAACTTAAAATCTCAATTGCATCAGGAAATCAAAGAGGGAAGCACCGGTTGGAATTTCCAGTTTTTTTCTTAGCCTGTAGCGGCTTATTTCAACTCCTCTTACAGATATGCTCATAAGTTGAGCAATTTTTTTCGTGCTGAGGTTCATACGCAGGTAAGCACTAAGTTTTAGTTCATTAGAAGTAAGTTTTGGGAACTGTTCTTTTAAACCAACTATAAAATCACTGTGCACTTTGTCAAAGTGCTGTGCAAAATCTTCCCAGTCTTTATCCATCTTATCATCTTCTGTAAGCACCTTTATCATTTTTTTCATTTCCGTTTTACCTTCATTATTATCTATCATTTTCATGGTCTGGCTCAGCTCTGTTTTCAGCTTTGTAAGCAGTTCGCCTTTATGTACCAGGTGCATGGCTGAGTTTGCCAGTTCAGAATTTTTGTAATCTATTTCTGCCTGTAATTTTTCATTCCTTAGCGTAACGAGTTCA
Organism: Ferruginibacter sp.; assembly: GCA_039926825.1. Taxonomy (GTDB): domain Bacteria; phylum Bacteroidota; class Bacteroidia; order Chitinophagales; family Chitinophagaceae; genus Ferruginibacter. The sequence goes on along the minus strand of JBDSWG010000099.1, from coordinate 1,688 downwards.
GATTCGGCTTTATTTATTTCCAACTGGTGCAGGTACAAAAAGTTTTTCTGCTCCTGCTCGTATTTGATTTGTTGCCTCAGGAATTTTTTTCTTTGGGCCCTGTAAATCAAATAAACAGAAATTATAAAAATAATAGTGTAAATAAAATAAGCCCAGGTGGTCTGGTACCATGGTGGTTGAAAGATGAAGGCATAAGCGTATACCCCGCTTTCCTTTCCCAGGTTGTTTCGGGCTTTTATTTCAAACTGGTAATTTCCCCCGGGAAGATTGGTATATTCTTTCTCAGTTTTGCCACTCCAGTCAGACCATTTATCATTGAATCCTTCCAGGCGGAAACTATATTCCAGGTTTGCTTTTTGCCCAAATTCTGGCGATGAAAATTCAAAGTGAATGGTTTTCCACCTGTTTTCAATATTGGGCACCTGGTTTTTCCCTTGCTGCTGTATTTCATTTACATTCCAGAAATAACCTCCAAAAAGCAAGCTATCCAGGTTATCTGTAATTTTTACAGATCTTAATTGCACTATTATATCACGACTGTTTTTTTTATATTGATCATAATTAATATGAAACAATCCTTTCTCGCCACCCATGAAAATATTTTTACTATCTACCGGGTATATAAATTCAAATCCGCTGAGCATTTTCCTATTCAGTTCAGGTAAATAAATAAGCTTTGGAGGATGGGCGGACATATCTGCAATACCAACATTTTTCTCATGAATAAACCAGATATTACCATCTTCATCTTCTTTCAGGTAACGCAAGCTTTGCTTTCCGAAAAGTTCTCCATATAAAGGCGAGTATTCAAAGTTGTCTTTTTCCGTGTTATAGGTATAAATTCCTTTTTCACTGGCAACCAATACATCTCCTTTTATTTTAAACACATGATTATTCAGGCTGGAGGGGAGCCCATTTGATTGAGTATAAAGCTTGGTGATAAAGTTATTTCCATCTGTGCGGGTTACTTTATAAACCCCATGGTAAGGATGAGAGACCCAAATATTATTAAAACGATCAAGTGCAACAAACCTCGAAGTTTCAGAAAAGCCAGGCACTTTAAACGATTCTGTAAAATGATTATTCCGGTAATCTAAAAAACTTAATCCTTTATAAGTTCCTGATACAATTGAAGCGGTTGGAAATACAGAAGACATGGGCACAAAATTCCAAAAACCCAGGTAAGGGGTAATCCTGGTAGCTGAATTGTCTGAAACTTCGTAAGCTCCTTCATGGTGAGCCAATAATAATTTTCCATTTATCTCTGATAATCCCCAGGCTTGTCCACTGGCATTTGCAACGGGTACGAATGAACCTTTACTATAACTTAAATCCGGAATTTGTTGCAATTCCACACTATATAAACCGGAAGATGTTCCCGCATACAAGCGATTATTAAAAATTCTTGCGGTATATATAGATGCATCCTGGGAATTAGGATTCAATAGTTTTATGGCACTGTTAATGGCTATGCAATCAATTCCATTATCTAACCCCATCCACAAATTACCCTGATTGTCAAGGAGAACACTAAGAACATTATTATTTTGTATGCCTTCTTTTTTCGAAAAGCTTTGTATTAAATGGCCTTTTAAATCAATAATGTTTACGCCATTTTTAGTCGTAGCCAGCGCAATCCATTCGTTATTTACTGCTGCAGCAGTATTGATCCTGTCTTGCCCCAGGAT
>JBDSWG010000098.1:0-4925 GCA_039926825.1 Ferruginibacter sp. | reverse complement strand
GAGGCGGCTATATCTATAATTACAGAGCCATTCTTCATGGTCTGCAGCATATCTTCTGTAATCAAAACAGGCGCTTTCCTGCCAGGAATTTGCGCCGTCGTAATAATGATATCTGCTTTAGCAACGGCTTCGCCAATGCGGGCCTTCTGCCGCTGCATAAATTCTTCAGATTGTTCTACGGCATAACCACCCGCCTTACTCGCATCTGCAGCGCCTTCCACTTCCACAAATTTTGCCCCAAGGCTCATCACTTCTTCTTTTACGGCCGGGCGTGTATCAAAAACTTCCACCACGGCGCCCAGCCTTTTTGCGGTAGCGATAGCTTGCAGGCCGGCAACACCAGCGCCCAGTATTAATATTTTCGCAGGCGCAATACTTCCGGCAGCAGTCATAAACATGGGAAAATAACGAGGATATAAAGTGGCTGCAGATAAAACAGCTTTGTAACCCGCAATGTTCGCCTGACTGCTCAGCACATCCATGCTTTGCGCCCGGGTTGTACGGGGAAGCATATCCATGCTGAAAATAGTCAGGTTTTTTGCAGCCCAATCCTGCACCCACTTTTTGTTGAAAAGTGGATGGTAAATACCCAACAATATTTTATCGGAATTAATGGGATTTTCCTGTGGCGAATTTATAGAAAGAATACAATCAGCTTTTGCTATTGCCTCTTGCCGGGAAACAATATCAGCCCCGGCTTCCCGATATTTTTCATCGGGCGCAAAAGCATACTCCCCGGCATTTTCTTCCACCAAAACAATAACATTCCATTTTTTGAGGGCAGCCACATGTTCCGGCAAAAGGGAAACTCGCGTCTCTGGTGCGGGTTCTTTTAAAACTGAAATGGTCATAAACAATTATTGCGACTAAGATAGGGAAATTTAAAATCGTAAACTGAAATGCTGCTTATGTTTAAAATCTTTACGGAAGAAAACAATCCCGATAAAAAATAAATCGAGGCTCAATGTAACCGATGGATGCGACTTAATTTCTGCCCAGGCGGCTTCCATACCGGCACTCCAGTGTATATCATCAAAAATTATTATTCCCTCTTCCGGCATATATGTGCGCAGGAAATGAAAATATTGCAACGTAGGCGCCTTTAGGTGATGTCCATCTATAAACGCCAGGTCAATATCAGCCATCGCTTCCGGCACACGTGGCAATTGAACTTCAAAACTGCCTTGCCGGATTTCAACATTCGTGAGGTGCAATGTATCCATGTTTTTGCGGGCTATTGCTGCCACAGCCGGGGCACCTTCCAGGGAAATAATATTCGCAGCAGGAAATGCTTTAGCCATGTATGCTGTGGTGATGCCAAAGGAAGTCCCCAGTTCCAATATGTTTACCGGCCTGTAATATTTAACTATCCGGAAGATAAGCTGTGCAAATTTTTTAGGCTTTAAAGAGGAGGCTGCCATTTTAGATACCTGCCGGCTGCCAGGTTTCAATTTGGCAGAGCCTGCACCAAAATCTTCCACTTCAATAGATTTTTTTTCTGCGAGTAAACTATTTCTCAGGGCCTCTATATCCTGGTATTCCGTAAGCAATAACTTTTTATTCTTTACATATTTTATAAAATCAAAAACAAAGGGTGAGTGAACGCCGTGGCCTTTTCCATTAGCTGCATGAAGATACCAGCGGATATATTTCAGAACAAGTTCCGGGGCAGAATACATGCCGGCAAAAATAGGAAAGAGATTGCCATGATGGATGCTTCCAATAAAAACCAAATGAATTTAAATCTTATTCCAGGTTTCAAAACTATACCCATAGGCATGTTTTTCATCCGGTTCAAAATCTTTGGAGGCTATTTTTTTCCATTTCCTGGCATTGATTTCCGGGAAGTAAGTATCGCCCCCCAGGCTTGCATGAACACGGGTCATATAAATGCGATCTGCTGTATCTATGGTTTGTTTATAAATTTCACCTCCACCGATAATAAATATCTCCTTGCAATTTGTTTCTTTTGCTTTTTCTATTGCCCTTGAAATTTCATCAGATACCGTTACATTTTCTGCAGCCCAACCACGTTGTTTCGTGATAACAAAATTCCTTCTGCCCGGCAATGCTTTTTTCAAAGCTTCAAATGTTTTACGGCCCATTACCACCGGCATGCCCCAGGTTATATTTTTAAAAAACTTCAAATCATTGGGTAAATGCCAGAGCAGTTTATTGTCTTTGCCAATTGCATTATTTTCTGCTGCCGCTACGAGAAGAGAGATCATTCCTGGATTATTTTAGATTATAAATGTTGGAAAAGTAAAAATAAGGAATAAGAAATGAGAAATAAGAAATGAGAAAATATCCAAATACTAAAGTCATTTTTGGTAGAAAAGATTATATTTAATTAAGATTATTTTTAATAATTATTTTTCTTACAAGTAACTTTTTGATGACTACAAAAAGATATGATCTTGAAGATAGATTAGTACACTTTGCCTGCTTGTGCTTAGGCATTTGTGATTTATTGCCAATAACTAAAGCCGGGCAAAACTTAAATCACCAATTATCAAAAAGCGGAACTGCTCCAGCCCTGATTTACGGTGAGGCACAGGCAGCGGAATCCCCTGCAGATTTTATTCACAAGATGAAATTAATTTTAAAAGAGATTCGCGAAACAAGGATAAACCTGAGAATAATAAAAGAAAAACCTCTTATCACAGATGTGAAAATTGATCTTGCCCAGAATGAATGCAACGAACTCATGGCAATTTTTCTGAAAAGCATTGAAACAGCAAAGCGGAACGCATTAAATAAATAATTTAACCAATACTTTCTTATTCCTTATTTCTTATTCAGTCTTTCTTATTATAAGTTATTGTTTCACAATCTTAAACTCCACTCTCCTGTTCAGTTGCCGGCCTTCATCTGTATCATTGGTGGCGAGGGGCAGGTTTTCTCCATATCCACGGCTGGTAATACGGCTCGGAGGAATTCCTTTTGATAAAATATATTGTACTACGGAACGGGCACGATTATCACTTAATGTAAAATTATATTCATCAGAACCACGGCTATCCGTATGCGCACTCATTTCAATAACTATATTCGGATGATCTACCAGGAAAAGTAAAACACGGTTAAGTTCTGTGAAAGATTCCGGGCGCAAATCATATTTATCAAAATCAAAAAATACATTGTTCAGCCGGAATACCTGCCCGATTTCTATAGGTGCCAGATAAAGGTCTTTATGTATTTCTTTGTATCCCAGTTTTATCAATGAATCCAGGTTCAAGTTTTCCGAGATGGCAAAAAAGTTTTCTGCAGAAGCCCGGATGCTGTAGTTTTTATCATATGGTAACACAATTTTAAAGGCACCGTCTGCAGCATTGCTCACGCCTTTTCCGGCTTCTTTACCATCCGGCAGTGTTTCATAAATGAGGTTGGCACTTACGGGCATATTTGTTTTTGCATTATACACATTTCCAGTAACCAAAACCACGGGATCAGGTTTTTCCCGCTCCAATAATTTTACCCTCACAATATCGCTTCCACCATAGGCACCATCGCTGCTGGAGAGGTAAGCATATTCACCCCCGGCATCGAGTGTAAAAAAGGCCTCACTTCCGGCAGTATTGATAGGGCTACCCAGGTTTACTGGCTCACTCCATTTCTGCCAGCGATCATCCAGCCGGCGTGCTTTCCATATATCCTGCTCCCCCAGCCCCCCGGGACGGTCACTGCTGAAGTATAACGTAATGCCGTCAGCCGCAATGAATGGGCTCATTTCATTGTAACCAGGTAAATTTATTTTCTTTCCCAGGCTTTTTGGTGCCGACCACGTATCTCCTTTCTCCAAAAAGGAAACATAGAGGTCATTATCATAGCTGTCTTTTTTATCCGTCATGTAAAACAGCAGGGTTCTTCCATCCTGGCCCATGGCCGCACCCATTTGTTTAGTTCTGTAAAATTTATTAAAATCGCGTATGCGTAACTGTTGTGGAAGCGTCCAGGAATTATCTTCTACCCGTTGCATCATACTCACCCCGGTGCCCAGATATTGCCCGTCTGTAAATGCACCTTTAATGAGCATCGTGTTCAGATCCGGAGAAATCCAGTAAACGGCATTGTAATGAGAAGCATTGATTTTTCCACTCAGGTGTTTTGCGGGGCTCCAGTTGCCAGCCGTATCTCTTTTAGAATACCAGATATCCTGGGCATTAGGCACGGTAGCGGCCTGTATATTTGAGGGGTGGCCCTGCCGGATAAAAAACAGCAGGTTTCCATCTGCTGAAATGGTGGGCCGCAGTTCCGGGTATACAGAATTTACCGACTCCCCCAAGTTCTCCAGTTTGATTACCGTTTCTTCTTTTATCACATTTTCATGCTGCGGAATTAAACGCCCGGACGTATCATGTAAAGGTTGTGAATAGCTGAGGAGGAAAAGAACCAATAGGATGAACAGGAGGTATAGTTTTTTCATAGAAGAACATTGACTGTTCTTATAACGAAATTAAAATGCAATTAGTACCCCTAAAACAAAGAATCTGAAAGCACTTCCTGTTGTACAAACCCGGTACTATGCATACTTGGAATAATGCCAAAAACCGTAATGAGAGTGAGAAAAACAGTTTTACGTGTTTTCGTTTTTTCTTGGAAGATGGCTAATTTTTGCCTTAGATTATGAGCATATGCTTTTGTAAGAGTGAAGGGTTTATCATAGAATTTAACTTCACAAACATTAATAACATTATCATTCCTGTCTATCACTAAATCAATCTGCGTACCATCGAGGTACCTATCTCCTTTAAAATAAAATGCGGAAATTTCTGTAAATACGCCGGCAATACCAAGTGCTTCTTTCAATTTATCCCCATGCTTCAGGCAGACGTTCTCAAATGCAAATCCACTCCATGCTTTATACGACTGGGTATTGGATAATTGCTGCCAGTTTATATTTCCACGGCTGTTCATGAATTTTA
>JBDSWG010000097.1:0-7884 GCA_039926825.1 Ferruginibacter sp. | reverse complement strand
CACTTACAGCCTGTCATTACTGCCACTTACTCAATAGCGTATAATTTTTACAATGGGAACAGTACATTCAGGTATTCTTATAATACCTGGCTTCTAAAACCTATTCAACAGACTCAAATACTAATTTATGAAAAAATATATTATCCTGCTGACAGGTTTGACTTTTTCGCTTTTCCTAAAAGGACAAAACGTAGCCATCAATGCCGATGGATCAGTTGCAAATCCCAGTGCCATGCTGGATGTGAACAGCCCGAATAAAGGATTGCTTGTGCCACGAATTGCGCTGACAGCAACAAATGTAGCTGCACCCGTAACAACACCAGCGACCTCGTTACTGGTGTACAACACTGCTACTACTACCGGTGCTACTGCTGTAACGCCAGGATATTATTACTGGAATGGCACTGCGTGGTTACAGCTTATCACCAGTGCAGCACCTGCAAATAATAACTGGTTACTTGCCGGAAATGCAGGTACAGACCCACTAGTTAATTTTTTAGGCACTACCGATAATAAACCACTAATATTTCGTATAAATAATTTGAAGGCAGGGACAATGGCTGTTAATGGAAATATTTTATTAGGTATAAATTCAGGACAGGCAAATACTACAGGTGTAAACAATACCGCATTGGGTTATAATTCATTAGTTCAAAATCTAACAGGTAGTGCAAATGTTGCGCTGGGCAGTTTTTCTCAAACTGGTGTTGGAAGTGCCTCTTTAGGTAGTGCAAATGTTTCCGTAGGAAATTTTTCTTTATATGGAATTACCACTGGCAATCAAAATACGGGCGTGGGTGATTATGCTTTGAGTGGAGTAACCTCAGGAAATGCAAATATTGGAATTGGCCCGGGAGCAAACGATGGTATTAGAAAAGGGAATGAAAATGTTTCAATTGGGTTATTCGCAGGGCGTACGAATGATTCCGCAAATTATACTGTTTCTATTGGATCAGGCGCAGCTTATTACAATAGGAGAAATAATATTACCGCGATTGGATACCAGGCTTTGAATCGAAATAGTTTTGGAAGTATAAGTTTAAGCGAAGGAATAGAAAACACCGCTGTAGGTTTCCAAAGTTTATATAACAACACGCTGGGTAGCGGCAATACGGCCCATGGATCTCTGGCGCTGTTTTCTAATACTACGGGAACGAAGAATTCTGCAAATGGAGCATCTGCACTTAGGACAAACAGCTCGGGAAGTTTAAATACTGCAAACGGTGCAGATGCTTTGTATGCAAATACAACGGGTTCTAAAAATACAGCCAATGGAGTTGCTTCATTATATTCTAATACATCCGGAAATTACAATACTGCCGGTGGCGATAGTTCGCTTTTTTCAAATACAACCGGTTCACAGAATACTGCCAATGGTGTAGCTGCTTTGTTTTTAAATACCATAGGAATTCAAAATACTGCCACTGGCGTAAGTGCGCTGCAGGCAAACTCTTCCGGGAATTTTAATACGGCTCTCGGCTCCTTTTCACTCCAGGCAAATACCATTGGCGAAATGAATACGGCAACAGGTGTTACGGCGCTTTATTCAAATACTTATGGAAACAACAATACTGCTACCGGCTCCTTTTCACTTTTCTCCAACACCTATGGATATGATAATGCGGCACATGGTGCTTTTGCGCTCAGGCAGAATACGACCGGCATAAGAAATACTGCAAGTGGCACCAATGCACTTCGCAACAACACCCTGGGAAATTATAATACCGCTAATGGCACGGAGGCACTCACCTCCAATACAGATGGTGCACAAAATACTGCAACAGGAGACAATGCCTTAAAAGCAAATACCTCTGGAAACTTTAATACTGCAACAGGCTACCAGGCTTTATCTGTAAATACTTCCGCTAATGGAAATACTGCTTTTGGTTATGAAGCATTGAGAAATGCTAATGCCGGAAACTATAATGTAGCTAGTGGGTATAGGTCCCTTTACCTGAATACATCGGGTGCCCAAAATACGGCCATTGGTTATGAAGCCATGAGAGCTAATACTGCAGGTAATTTTAATACGGCCCTGGGGCTGAATGCACTCATCAGTAATACTATTGGGAGTAACAATACGGCTGTTGGCTTTGGTGCCGGAGTAATGTTTCCAGATATGACAAACGCTACTGCAATAGGCAATGGTGCAATTGTAAGTTTTAGTAATGCCATTCAAATTGGAAATGCGGCCATGACTACAGCAACTTTCTCTAATGGAAGCGCTACACTTTATGCAGGAGCATATTCCACTGCTTCTGATGCAAGGTTTAAATACAATATACAACGCAATGTTCCCGGCCTGGAGTTCATAAAAAAGCTTACGCCAGTTACATATTATTTTGATTATGAAAAACTAACTGAATATAAAAGAACAGGTGTTGTGAACAATAACGGAGCCCATAAAGTATTAAATAGCGAAGCACTTAAAGTTCATACGGGTTTTCTTGCCCAGGATGTAGAAAAAGCAGCTAAAGACTTAGGTTATAATTTTGATGGTGTGCAAGCTCCCGCCAATGAAAAAGACCATTACAGTCTTGCTTACAGCCAGTTTATTATGCCTTTGGTAAAAGGTATGCAGGAACAACAGGTAATAATTGAATCGCAGGATGAAAAAATAAAAAATCAGCAAGAGCAAATAAATATATTGAATGCGCAGCTGCTGGAATTGGGTAGAACCGTTAAGGGCTTAACGGATAAAAAGTAGAGATCGCAAAACAATCAAAAGGTTCAGGGCTAAAAGTACTTTGTTTTATTTAACACTAAATACCTTGCCTAAGATGAGTTGGTAGTTTCTGTTGAGCAACGACTCTCTAAAGTATTTATACAAGCTGGATATTAAGTATCCGGTTATCTAAAATTATCTTACCACTACCTCCACATTAATAAAGAAAAAGATGAAATTTTTGGCCCGTTGACACTTGAACAATTTGAAAACTTAAAAAGTATATTTAAAAATTGACAACCTGCAGTTTAATTAAATATCTCCTGACAATTATTGACAAATTGTTCTTTCTCAGCGGGGTTTTCGCAATGTAGCCCATAAATAAAAAGAAATAATTATGAAGATCAGCTTTGTATAATGATCTTCGGTAAACAAAAAGTTTCTAAAGCTGCAATTTCTGAAGTCAATCTTTTATACTTATCGCAAATATTCAGCATAGCATATTCTTACGCCCACACGTAATAAGGCGGTGCTAATTTGCTATTTCATTTAGTTTAATAAAAAAAGGCACAGGCCTGTAGTCCTATGCCACATAGGGAAAAGAAAACACTAAAATACCCATCAACCCCGGTAGGAACATTTCAAGAAAGTACACTCATACCAGGAAATAAAAAAAATTCAATGTCTCCTTATTAAAAGTTGATCATGCCTTTAAGAGTGGCTGTTGCTGTTCCATTGTTTGTATTTGCAATCGAGACCGCTATAAAGTTTCCGGATACTCCGGCAAATCTTCCTGTACCCCCTGTAATTGTATGATCTAAAGTTATTTTCAAAAAACCATTACCAAGCTCTTCAACATTTCCGGTGTGGGTAGCAAATATTTGATCCCCATTTACTGCTGTCATAACTACTGTACCATCAAGATAAGGAAAATTGCTTTCGTCATCCTGTGCAAAGAAATCAAATTTTCCGATGTGCGTTCCCTGGCCTGTTCCCGAAATCTGGCCGTCCCCAATTAAATTTAAAGAGAGCGTGCCTTTAAAAGCAGTAGATGTAGTTAGACTGTTTGTTTGTTTTTTTCCATTGTTAAAAGATGGATTATTTTGCCATGAACTCAAGAACACGACAGAAACAACTGCACAAAAAACAAAAGAACATACAATAAAAAACTGCCTGAATGAGGCGTTGAACTTTAATAATAAGTGTGACATAAATTTAATTTTTTTAAGTTAGAAATTTTAAATTTTACTTAATAAAAGTATGAACACAGCGTGCAGCGAACCAATGACATGGAGTATTTAGCATGTTTGATGGAGTACTTTACGGATTTCGGGTTTGCGGCGGAAAAAAATCTTCCAATAGAGATTATGCAAAATATTTCAGCAATGAATCTTTTCGGGTTCTGGAAACATTCACCATACTAGTGTTACTCATAATTAAGTACCCACCTTCACCGCGGACATACTTAATTACCTCATTGAGATTTATAAGAAATGAATGATGAACCCTTAAAAAGAAATTAAAATCTTTTAATTGTTCTTCTACCTCTTTTAACGTTCGACGTGAAGTAACCTTTGTTTTATTTTTTAAGTAAAAGTGAGTATAATTATCACTGGCTTCACAATAAATTACCTGGTCGGCTGCAATTAATTCAAAACCGTCTATTGCAGGAATTGCTATTTTTGTCATCACCGGTTTGTTTTGTATCCTGTCCATGAGCATATTAAGTTGTTCTGCCGATGGTGATTTTTTTTGTGTATTAAGTTTATGAACTGCTGCAATCAGTTCGTGGGAATCAATAGGTTTTAATAAATAATCTAAAGCACTAAACCGGATTGCTTTTATTGCATACTGATCATAACTGGTAGTAAATATCACGGCAAATGGAATCGTCATCAATTGCTGGAGCAATTCAAAACCATTTAGTACCGGCATTTCTACATCAAGGAAAATAACATCAGGCACAATGTGTGGTAGTTCTGTTAGGGCCAGCGCCGGAGATTGAAATGTTGCAATGATGTTTACTTCTGGACAATAATCCGTCAACAACATTGTCAGCGTTTCAATGCAATGCAACTCATCGTCTATCAGTACGGCTTTAATCATAGCGTCAGGAATAATTTAAGGGTAACCTCAGTACCTGCGGCGCTACCGTCAGGGTTTAAAAGATCATTAATGAGCACCGGCGATTCTAAAAGTGATGGCTCCAGCACATTAAGACGTTCAGCAGTAACTTTGAGCCCGTACGATTTATATTCAGAATTGTTTTTATGCTTGAGTATTTCTGCTTTTTTTCTGCCTATTCCATCATCTTTTATGTTGATAAAAAGAAATTCGTTGTCCTGGGAAATATTTATCGTCAGAGTACCGGCTTCTTGTTTATGCATGAGCCCATGCCAAATGGCGTTTTCTACAAAAGGTTGTACAATCAATGGCGGCACCTTCAGAGCAGAAGTCTCCACATTAGGGTCAATATTAATAGCATATGTAAATTTATAGTTGAAGCGAAGGGCTTCTAACTTAAGATACAATTGTAAACATTCCAATTCATCTTCAAGCGTTATCTTAGTAGATTTGGAATTTTGTAATATCATGCGCACCAGCCTTGCAAATTTAACCAGGTATTCAGATGCCTGCACTTTATCATTTTTCAAAATAAAACTGTTGATAGAATTCAATGAATTAAAAATAAAGTGTGGGTTCATCTGGGCCCTTAAGGCTTCCATTTTCAATTCAGTTTTTTGTTGAATGAGTTCCACCTGTTTTTTTTCGCTTTCTAACTTTTCTACCTTCAATTTATTTTCAGCAATTTTTCGGAGTTGTGCTTCATTTATTCTCTTTAATAAAATATTTCTTACTACAATACCGCCGAAGAGTAGAAGCGCTATAATTCCATACACAAGCATTTTTGAAACAAGTGATTTTTGTTTGATCTGCTGGTGTTGAATCTGCATCTGTTGCTGGTCAATGAGTTTTTCATTATTTAATAAAACAATTTTCTGATCATAGTCGAAAGCAACAAGTCCTGCTTTTACCTGGTCACTTAAAATGGAGTCTTTTATAATAATAAACTTCTTGAGATAGTAAAAAGCACTATCTGCAATTTTTAAATGATCATATGCCTGGTAAAGAATGTTGTAACCATCACGAATAAATGGCCGCGCTTTTACCTGTAATGCAATATTTAACCCTTCATGACCAAATTGCAGGGCCTTTGCAAAATTATAAAGGCCCATATATGTGTTGCCAATATCTAAAAGGTTTCTGGAAACCTGGTTCCAATCGTGCCTTTTTGTATTTTCAGGCAAGCCCAGTAGCAGGTTTACCAAAGCGTTTTTATAATTTCCCTGCATAAAATAATATTCCCCTACACTTACCCAATAAATACGCAAATGAGCAGTATCATTTTTTTCAGGTTGAAATAACTGGTAATGATTCCAGGCAGAATCAAATTGCCCGGCTTTAGTAAATGCTTCTGCGAACTCCATCTCAAAACCCAGCTCTGCATCCTCACTGGAGCGACGTAATTTTGAAACTTCGTCATCCATTTCACGAACCTTTCTATAATAATTAAGCGCATGGCTATAATCCCCAATTAATAAGTAGAGGCGTCCGAGAAGATGTAGCGAACTAATGGTTTCAACCCGGTTTTTAAAATCAATGGCTAGCTTGTATCTTTTTTGTACAGTTAAAAAACTTTGTTCGTAATCACCCATTTGCCTGTAATCACCAGCTATCCAAATTGAGCTTATTAACATTTTTAGTGTATCGTTATTTTGCTTTGCAGCAAGGTAATATCTTGTATCAGCAAGCAGGCATTTATCAAATTTACTTTGGCCATACCAGGCTTCTGACAGGTGGACACCAGCTTCATCCATCCCCTCCTTATTATTAGTTTTTTTAAAATAATTTAATGATTCATTAGCAAGCTTTTCTTCTTGTAAATAATCATTGTTGAAATACATGGCTATATATGCCTGGTTAGAAAGTGAAACGGCTATACCATGTATATAGTTTTTAGATGTTGCTTCATTCATTGCTAACAAGGCAAAGATTTTAGCAGAATCTTTTCTTTGAGAAGTTATAAAAGAATAGCTGAGCTGATTAAGACAATCTATTCTTGAAGTATCTTTTAAACTCTGCAATATTTTTATAAGGCTGTCACTATTTTGAGATAATGCTGCCAAAGAATGGAAAAGAAACAGAATTGTTACAATATACCATCGCATATAATAGTTTTACATGCCTTCAAAAGGATTTAAAATAAAAATACGAAATCTTTTATCCCATTGATGTAGAATTAGCGGAGGGTATTTCTGCTTGCCTTAATGCATGAGATAAATAACCGGGATAGTTGAGGTTAAAGGATAAGTTTATCAATATAGAAATGTGTATTGTGCCGGAAAGGCATAGAAGCCTGAGCCAATGGGATATAAATAACTTTATATTGAACAGCATATCTCCTTACAACTCCATACATAAAGCATTGCTACCCCATAAAGAAAGCATAGTGAAAGGATAGTGAAAGCATAGCGAAGGATTTGGCAAAGTATGTAAATCGCATTTGCTTATTGAACAAATAATTCATCTGGTATTCCCTTAGTTTCCTTTCTAGGATGCATTTATTTTAATAGATGCTTCATAAACAGGTGTTATCAGTCACAAGCCAGGCTTATGTTTACTCCCACAGGGTGGATGGTTAAAAAATAATAACTTGAACGGTATATGATTTATTCCCGCGATCCTGGAAAGTTCAAATAATCCGGAAGACCATTCAAAAAAAAGACTTTAGGCCTCAATCATTTTTTTTATGACTTGTTGCGGGCCAGTGGTATTTCCCATAACATTTACCTGGTCAAAATAATTATACCATCCTGCAGCCTCTACCATTTGTTCAAATTGTTTCGCAGTTTCTACGTCAGGAAAAGACCACACCGCGAAATAATCAAAATCCGCTTTCTTAAATGTAGATGATTCATTTTCACCCCAACTAACAATTTGAACACCACTTTCCACTAATTGTTGAATGGCAGGATCCAGGGCAGTAAGGTAATTTCCTCTTTCTTCCTGGTTCATATCTTTCCAGGTTTGCCTGGCTTTCCAAAGCTCGATGTAAGTTATCATTTTATAAATATTTAGAATATGAATATACTGCATCCACGCATTCTAAATGAAAAACTTGAGTCAGGACAACGCATTACAAACCAATAGTAGTGTTT
>JBDSWG010000096.1:0-3506 GCA_039926825.1 Ferruginibacter sp. | reverse complement strand
ATAGAACCTGCACCTAAAGAACTGCCGGAAGATGAACTGCACCTGGGTTATTTCCGCACAGACAGGATGGATAAATGGGCACCTAAAGTTGATGGTGTGGATGCCTGATTACACTTCAGCAATTTCTTTTTTGAATAAATTCTCTACAATCCGTTTTGATGCTGTTTCACAAAAGTCGAGGCCGGAATAATCCGGGTTAAGGCCACCAATAAAAGGTACGGCCATGATGTAAATTCTTTCATTAGCTACGCCAAAGCGATCCAGCACCTGGAAGTGATCGTTGATGCTGATGCCCGGAACATCCAGGTAATAATTTCCAAGGCCATCAGAAGTTACCAGGGGATTCCCGGCATTCATTTCTTCTTCGGCACAGGAACTATCTTTAAACCTCAGTCGTGCTGCACTGATGGCCCGCTGCAGTAGTAAACTCTTAAACGGAAAATCATTAAACATCATGGGTGGCTGACCAATAGCATCTATAAAAACATCAAAACTTTCAGATTGCATATCCCCGGCTTTATTCTTATAATGGTAAACAGCACCCCTATCATCTGCCGGCTCTACCTTACTGTTGTTATCTACCGCCTGCAACCTTAAAACCCCGGCCTCATGCAGCGCCATCATCTCCCGGCAGGAGCTTTGGGGCACAAAAGCGATGACGATGGAAATGAGGGGCATCAAAACTTTTTTGAGCCGCAGCATATCTTCTGCAGAAAAATGTTTGGCCGGGTAATTCATAGCATAACTGAGGGCAGCAAGGTTTTCCTTCCAGGAAACAGACTCCTGCCGGCGGATAGATCTTTCAGCTTCCCGGTACTCTCCTTTCAGCAGGTCAAATGCGTCTAACCTTTCCCGAAAGTTCATCATATAATCCACAAATTCTTCCAGGGCCATGTTTTTAACTTCAGCATATAATTCCGGGTGCTGTTGTTGCAAGGGTTCTATGAAATTTTTCTGGTACAGCAAGTCCAGCGGAATAAAACCAGCGTTTTCATCTTTGATGCGATATGCATCTTTCTCTTCCAGGAAAAACGCGGGTGTAAGGTGTGTATCTTCCAGGTGAAAACGCAAAGCAGGAAGTAAACCATAAAGAGAATGCATAACCATCCTGAAATCGGGGAAAGCATTATCCAGATGATAAGCCAGGGTTCCATCTTCATTCTTTATAAAATGGCCATGTTGCCGGGCAAGCGTACGCATAGCGTCTATGGCTGTGAGTGAGGCGCCTTTAATGGCCACCGGTCCGTTAACAGTAAACTCCAGTTTACTTGTGGGGTAAGGGCAATCATACCAGCCGGGTTGATGACCTTCCAGTTTTTTTGGCCAGGTATGCCCCATACACATAATAATCCTGTCGAAAGTTTCCGGTTGCTCTTGCCCGGTATATACCTGTAGCCTTTCATTTTGCACATCCTCTTTCACATCCCGGACTGTAGTATTCAGCCTCACCTTAACTGGAATATTTTTTTTACCTGCAGCAGCCAATAGCAGGTTAAACTGTGCCTCCAGGTAGGCACCAAAAAGCAACCGCGGCACTACTTTAAAATCATTAAAACCTGCTGCCTCCATATCAAATTTATCCAACAGATCATTGGGGGCCGTTTTCACCCAATCTTTCATGGTGGTAACGATACCGGGTATTTCGTTACCGGAAACATTAGTAATATGTTCCAGCCCGGAACCTGCCTCACTATAAGGCATACCCGCACCCAATTGACCAGACTTTTCAAAAATGGTGATGGCGACATCATCTCTTCCCGACTGTACCAGGCGCAGCATCATAAAAAGCGCCGCCGGGCCGCCGCCTATTAATGCTATGCTTTCAATATTTGTATGGCTTTCCATAATAATAATTGCAGCTATATATTATTGCAGCTAATACTGCAGTATATCAATTTATTTATTGATGTAAAAATTCCCGGTTATAAAAATTAAGATTAGCAACAGCCTTTTGTATCCACTTTATTTTATACATAGAAAGTGCCAAATACAGATTGTTTGATAATAGCAGCAATTCTTTACATAAATATTCTACACACAAAATTCCCGGTTTATTATTTGAATTGAAGAGCAATTGCTTTCCACACTAAAAAGATAATATGCAATGCGGATTTCTATTTCAGGCAGCATTTAAATGCCTGGTAAAAGGCAAGGCGAGTAAAGGCTTATTCTTATTAAAAAACAGGACAGGCATAGGGTCTTCCAGGACATTTTAAAATTTGGGGAAGCCACTCTAATCTTAAATAAATAATAGGATTGAAATGACCCCTTTATAAATGCCCTGTGCATTAAAATGAAACCGGGGATTTCGATTGGCACAGCAGGTGGTCCTCTCCTGCGTGGGAACAGGAGTAAAGCCATGGCTATCAAAACATTGGAAGAAAAAGATAATTAAATTAAAAACCGTTGGCTCCTGACTTTATTCTTGTAAAGTTTTTGCCTGTTCACTGGCTTGCATTTGATCTTCATATGTAGGACCATAAAGTCCCGGCACTTTGTTACCCGTACTGCGCAGGTAAACTATCATTTCTCCACGGTGGTGGTAGAGGTGGTTGAAAAGAAAACCCCGCACCACCTGTATCCGCGGCATTTCCGGCATAACGGGTTTATCGCCTCCCATAACCATTTTCCATGTATTAAACATGCTGTCATCTGTAGCATCTTCCAGGGCTTTACGGGCTATAAGAATGTTGGCTTCAAATTTTTCCACTATGTTGGAAGCCTTACTAATGTCGCCTTTATCATAATTATAAGTCGCCATATCAAAAACATCCTGGTGCAATGTACCATCAAACCAGTTATACACTTCTGCAATGTGGGATGCCAGTTGACCCGTCGTCCAGGAATGTTCGGAAGGTTTAAAATCCAGGGCGCTGTCTGGTATTGCCTGCAGGAGGCGCCGGGTGTTATTTGCTTCATATTCAAATTCACCCTGAAGTGCTTTTACTATCATAAAAATTATTTTCCAAAAGGTAAAACATCCTAATCATTTTAGAAAAACAAATTTATTAGAAACCGCCATGTCTTATTAAAGCTTTGAAGGATCATCTTTCCCACCTCACGTCTTTCGCTTCCCGGGTAACACTAATCTCCAGGAGCAAACAATGACCATTGACCAATGACCATTGACCATTGACCTACTGACTATTGTCCCATTGACTATTGTCCCATTGACCATTGACTATTGACTCCCGATTGCTTTCAGGATGACTAATGACGATTAATTTACACCAAAGTATTTTTTCAGTCCTAATTTTAGGGATGCAGATGTTCACCGAAGAAGATGATATTACCAGGGAGGTGTGGGGAAGTGGAGACACCATCCTTTTCATTTTTGCCGGGGCTGCGGCCGAATTTGCCCTCAATAAAGCGGTAGACTGGCTGTATTTTACCGGTAGATTACCGGCCGATCCGCTGGGCCGCCTCTTCAGTACGGTAACGTATGCACGCAAAATTATTTTCGCTCCTGAGAAGGATGCCCTCGCAGCTATAGACAACATCACTGC
>JBDSWG010000095.1:0-38717 GCA_039926825.1 Ferruginibacter sp. | reverse complement strand
GCACGTGGCAACCGTGCCATCCCGGACAGCCGCGGAGGCAACAACTTCCGTGGAAATACCGGAGGCACAGGTACTGGCGGTGCAGGTACGGGTGGAAACAGGTTTTCCCGCCCGGGGCAAGGCGGTGGCGTAGCTGCACGTAAAGAAGATAAAATTATTGACGCTAAAGAAATACAGGAAAAGCTGAAGCAAACCCAGGCCAAACTGGCCGGCAGTGGGGGCAGGGGCAAGAGCCTGAAAGCAAAATACCGCAAAGCCAAAAGAGAAGAAATGGCCGAGCAAACGGGTGATAATGGGGAAGGTAACAAACTGCAGGTAACGGAATTTATCTCTGTGAGTGAGCTGGCCAACCTGATGGAAGTAAGCTTTGCAGATGTGATAAGCAAATGTATGAGCCTCGGCATCATGGTTTCTATTAACCAGCGCCTGGAGGCAGATGTGATAGAACTCGTGGCAGGAGAATTTGATTTTGAAGTAGAATTTATCGGCGTTGATGACGCTTCAGATATGGATGATGAGGATGATGCAGACAACCCGGAAGACCTGGAACCACGGGCGCCTATTGTAACCATTATGGGCCACGTAGATCATGGTAAAACTTCCCTGCTGGATTACATCCGAAATACAAACGTAATTGCCGGTGAGGCGGGTGGTATTACCCAACACATTGGTGCCTACGAAGTAACGCTGAAAGATGGCCGTGCCATTACCTTTTTGGATACACCCGGCCACGAAGCCTTTACAGCTATGCGTGCCCGTGGTGCTAAAATAACGGATATAGCGGTTATTGTAGTAGCGGCAGATGATGCCGTAATGCCCCAGACCAAAGAGGCCATATCCCATGCGCAGGCGGCCAGTGTACCTATGATATTTGCTATTAATAAAATAGATAAAGATGGTGCCAATCCTGAAAAAATTAAAGAACAATTAGCGGGTATGAACATCCTGGTGGAAAGCTGGGGTGGGAAATTCCAGAGCCAGGAAATCAGTGCTAAAAAAGGTGAGCAGGTAGACCTGTTGCTGGAAAAAATATTATTGGAAACAGATCTCCTGGAGCTAAAAGCCAACCCCGATAAGCCGGCATCCGGAAGTGTTATAGAAGCCTCGCTGGATAAAGGCCGGGGTTATGTAGCCACCATCCTGGTGCAGAATGGAAGCCTTAAAGTGGGTGACATGATTGTATCCGGCCAGCATTTCGGAAAGGTAAAAGCCATGTACAATGAGCGTAACCAGCGCATTGAAAATGCACCGCCCTCTACACCTGTATTAATATTGGGCCTTAATGGTGCACCACAGGCCGGGGAGATTTTTAAGGTTTTGGAAAATGAAGCCGATGCCCGTGAGATGGCTTACAAACGTGGCCAGATTTTAAGGGAGCAGGGTATTCGTGCTAAAAAGCATATTACCCTGGATGAAATTGGAAGAAGGCTGGCGCTTGGAAACTTTAAAGAACTCAACGTTATCATTAAAGGTGATGTGGATGGTTCCGTAGAAGCTCTAAGTGATTCCCTGCAGAAATTAAGTACAGAAGAGATTGTTATAAAAGTAATTCATAAAGCTGTTGGTGCCATTACTGAAAGTGATGTAACCCTGGCAAATGCTTCCGATGCCATTATTATTGGCTTTAATGTGCGCCCTTCATTACAGGCCGCCAAACTGGCTGAAGTGGAATCTATAGAGATTAAACTTTACTCCATCATCTATAATGCTATTGAAGAAATACGCAGTGCCATGGAAGGTATGCTGGAGCCTTCAGTAGTAGAGAAGATACTCGCTAATGTAGAGGTGAAAGAAGTGTATAAATTTGATAAAGCTACCGTAGCCGGTTGTATGGTGCTGGATGGTAAAATTTTCCGTAACAGCAAGGTACGCCTTGTACGGGATGGTATTGTAATCTTTACCGGGGAACTGGGCAGCCTGAAGCGTTATAAAGATGACGCCAAGGAAGTCTCTACTAATATGGAGTGCGGCCTTAGTATCCGGAATTACAATGACCTTAAAGTAGGCGATATTGTTGAGGCTTTTGAAGAAGTGGAAGTGAAGCGTACTTTATAAGGCTGCAAAACATTTTCCGGGCTTACAATCTTTTGTTAAATGCTGGCTGCGACGGCCTTCTGCCGCTGCACATGGCTAATTTTGGAGCAACTAAAACAGCAACACCGCTTGCATATTATAATGAGAAAATTAGTTTCATTCAGTCTTTGCCTGCTGGCTGTCTTCCTGGCTTCAGCACAACCCCAACGCATAATCGCAGATAAGATTGTAGCGGTTGTAGGAGACAAAGTCATCTTGAAAAGTGATATTGATAATACCATCCTGGATATGCAACGCCAGCAAATGGCAGTGCCGCCAAATGCCCGCTGCCTCACCCTGGAACAAACCATGGGTATAAAAGCCCTCGTGTTACAGGCGGAAAAAGATTCCCTTCCCGTAACGGAAGAAGAAGTGGAAACGGATATTGACAACCAGATTCGTTATTTCGTTTCCCAGTATGGGTCTAAAGAAGAACTGGAGAAAGTTGCCGGTAAATCTGTTTACCAGCTGAAAGAAGATTTCCGTGAAGGCTTCCGCGACCGGAAACTCGCTGGATCTATGCGCAACAAAGTAATTGAGAATGTAAAAATAACGCCTAACGAAGTGAAGCAATATTTTGAATCCATTCCTGCAGACAGCCTGGTGTATTATGAATCTGAAGTGGAGATAGGACAGATAGTTTCTTACCCTAAAGCCTCGAAGGAAGCCGAAGAATACGCTGTAGAACAACTGGCCGAATACAAGAAAGATATTGAATACGGCAAAAGGGATTTTCGCAGTGTGGCTGCCCTGTATTCTGAAGATCCCGGTAGTAAAGACAAGGGCGGGCAGTATGAAATTAACCGCAATCAAAAGGACATGGATCCCACCTGGATGTCAAAAGCTTTCACCTTAAAAGTGGGACAGATAACAAATCCTTTTAAATCTAAATTCGGGTATCACATTATCCAATTGGTAAGCCGCTCCGGAGATGAAGCTGTGGTGCGACACATCTTGCGTATTCCGCAGGTAACTTCATACGAAACGGCAACGTCCATCAGCAAGCTGGACTCTGTAAGGGCTAAGCTTATAGCCGGCACACTGGATTTTGGTACTGCCGTAAATAAGTACAGTGATGATGAAGGTGGAAAATTCACTGCAGGTATGGTACAGGGCCGTGAAGGCAGTTTTTTAACGATTGATCAACTGGATGAAAAAATGGTGGGCATGTTGAGTAACTTAAAAGTGGGTGAATATTCTCAGCCGGTTGAATATATGGATGAGCGCGGTAAAAAAGCCGTTCGTATTATATACCTGAAAACTAAAACAGAACCACACCGCGAAAATATGCGGGATGATTACAGCAAAATTGCTGCCCGTGCTTTGGAAGAAAAAAAAGAAATAGCCCTGGAGAGCTGGTTCAATAAAAAAATTAACACGTATTACATCATGATAGATGATGAATATAAAAACTGCGAAGAAATGCAGAAATGGGTTCAGGCGGCTATGGCTTCTAAAACAAAATAAAGATTCTTGTAATTACATAACTTTAAGCGGGTGAAAGATTCATCCGCTTTATTTTTGCCTTATAAATTACCCGATTGATAGATAAAAAAAATTCCATACAAATAGATGAGCGGGCCATCCTGGTGGGCGCTATAAGAAAAGACCAGACAGAACAGCAGGTAAAAGAGTACCTGGATGAACTGGCCTTCCTTGCTAATACAGCAGGCGCCGAAACGGTGAAAGTCTTCACCCAGAAAATAGCCAAAGCAGATAGTAAAACATTTCTTGGGAAGGGAAAACTGGAAGAAATAAAAAATTACATCCTGCTGAAAGGAGATATCAACCTCGCCATCTTTGATGATGAACTCACGGGATCCCAGATTCAAAATATTGAAAAAGCCATTGGTATAAAAACCATTGATCGTAGTGATCTTATCCTGGATATTTTTGCTTCGCGGGCTAAAACTGCCCAGGCCAAAACCCAGGTAGAACTGGCGCAATACCAGTATATACTTCCCCGCCTTCGCGGTATGTGGCAGCATTTGGAAAGGCAGGGTGGCGGAGTAGGTACCCGTGGCCCGGGTGAAACAGAAATAGAAACTGATCGCCGCCTGGTGAAAGATAAAATCAGCCTTTTGCGTAAGCGGCTCTCAGAAATAGATAAACAGGCTTTTACCCAGCGTAAAGAAAGGGGTGAATTCATCCGCGTGGCGTTGGTGGGTTATACTAATGTGGGTAAGAGCACCATTATGAATTTGCTTAGCAAGAGTGATGTTTTTGCAGAAAATAAATTGTTTGCTACCCTGGACACCACCACCCGTAAAGTAGTGTTTGAACAAACTCCTTTTTTATTAAGTGATACTGTTGGCTTCATTCGAAAATTACCTCACCACCTGGTGGAAAGTTTTAAAAGTACGCTGGATGAGGTAAGGGAAGCAGATGTGTTGCTTCACGTGGTGGATATTTCGCATCCTAAATATGAAGAGCAGCTGGCCGTGGTAAATAAAACCCTGGCCGAACTGGGCTCCGGGGAAAAACCCACCATTACGGTTTTCAATAAAATGGATAAATATGAAGATGAAGTGTTTGATAAATGGCTGGAAGAAGAGGTGAAGACAGATATATTGCGGGAACTGAAGGAGCGCTGGCAGCAGGAAACGCAAGGCAATTGTGTTTTTGTTTCGGCTACGGAACGCACCAACGTGGATGGCCTGCGGCAAACTATCCTGAATAAGGTGCGGGAAATGTACCGGATCCGGTATCCATATAAAGCCGAATATTTTTTCTGATATGTATGGCAGCGAATGGATAAAGCTGGCAGATTCCACAGAAGCCATATTTCCCTTGGGACAAACCCTTGTCACAATTACTGTAGAAGGCCGGCAGGTTTGCATGGCCCGCAACAACGGTAACCTTTATGCGCTTTCTGCTACGTGCCCGCATGCCGGCACCCTAATGGCAGGAGGGTATATAGATGCCCTGGAAAATATTGTTTGCCCCCGGCATTTTTATAAGTTTCAACTGGCTACTGGAAGAAATGTAACGGGGGAGGGTTACACACTCAAAACTTACCAGCTGGAACACCGGCCTGACGGGCTTTTTATTCTTCTGCCTAAAGCTTCAATAAATAACTCCTGAAATTTTTTTTTCAATACTAAAAACCGCTATTTTTGCAACCCTTAACCGGGAAAAAAATATTCCTTCTTAGTCCCTACAAAGTGTAGGGATTGGTTAGCGGGTTGCTGGTTCAAACAGCATTAAAAAGTTGAAACATATTCCTCCTTAGTCGTAGTTTTTTCAGAACGACGCAGGAGTTTTAGAAAAACAAGATCCCGATGAATATCGGGACTCAGTTTGAAATTAAATATTCCTCCTTAGCTCAGTTGGTTAGAGCATCTGACTGTTAATCAGAGGGTCGTCTGTTCAAATCAGACAGGGGGAGCTGAAAATGAAGCACTTACAGAGTAATATTTGTAAGTGTTTTTTTATGCAGATGGGTCACCTTTTGTAGGAAATAATAATAGGGTCCTTTCTACCCAAAGCTGTCCGAACAAGGAATAATAAAGGAGAACCGGGTGTATATAAAGCAAATAAATGAAAGATAGAGAATATGCACACTTTCCATATTCTATCAGGCCCTGCTTAACTCAGAGACTTATGTGACAGCCAGTGTGAGTAAACAGAAGGTTTCCTCTACTGCTATTAAACTGTGTGGTATATTTTTATGCAGGGCCAGCATTTCTCCTTTTTTTAAGGCCACTGTTTGTTCGCCGGTTGTAAACGTAATCTCGCCTTTTAATACCTGGAGTGTTATAATTCCCTTAGCCGTATGTGTTTTTAATTCTGCATTTTCATGTAACCCCATCAGGACGATGGTCATGTCTTCAGATTTAAAAATAGTTATGGAATTACGGTCACTGTCTTTCCAGGTGGTTTCACTTTTTATTTGATCAATAAACTGGTTGAGGTTCATGGTAACCAGTTTTGCATCTATCGTGCGATCCCCTTCGGGACGTAGTGGTGTGGCTTCGTTTGATTTATTTTCCATTGTATTTTATTTGAGTGAATGTATCCTTCACAAGTTAATAATTTTCGCAGGTTAATGCAATCTTGTATTTGCCGGAACATTGTTAGTTATAGGTTTCTAATTGTCATAAATAAAATGCACCTAATTGTACCGGATATTCCTCATCAACCCTGGTATATTTTCAACTATAGCAAATCTTAGTAAAATTACATATTACCTATTCGCACACCTAACGATTATAAAAGTTACTACACTTTGGGAAATGTTTGCCTTGATAAATGAGGAAGGGATTGAGGGAGCTGAATTGTTCCAGGGATGCCTGTATTAAAGAGATCAATGTTATACTATACTAAACTTTTTTTCTCTGAGCCAAAGGAAAATTCCTAAACAGGATATCGTTAAGTATAAAAATTGACGCAGCAATAATTTTACTTACAGTTGTTTTTCCGCGGCCAAAATATATTTAAAAAAGCACGCTGAAGGTTACAAATTCATACTTCGGAAAGTTATGTGAATTCAGATATCCTGCGAAACTTTTAAAATTTACCTCGTACGATGTCTCAATGCAATAGAAATAAATGATAAGGAAAGTCGTAAACGATGGTTACTTTGGTTGTAAATAAATGAAAAGGCTGTAGATGAAAAGCGTGCAACTTAGTGTTTTTGGCAATCAGCATTAAATGCATATTTGAACTTTAATATTTGTAATTCATTCAATTTTATACATAACTTCCGTTATTTGTTATCCTAAAATCTTTTTATGAAAATAAAAAATTTTCCTGCATTATTTGTATTGCCACTTTTATTACTGGTGAGTGTTTCAGCATCAAGCCAGAACAAAGTAAGCGGAGTAATAACAACTGATAATGGCGATATTTTGCCAGGAGCTACCGTTATACTTAAAGGGACTTCAAGCTCCTCTGTCTCAAATTCAAAAGGACAATATTCGTTAACTGCAGATCAGCCATTTCCCTGGATGATTAAAGTAAGTTATGCTGGATACCTGGTTAAAGATTATACCATTACCCAGGCGGGTACCAATAACTTCAGGCTATCTGAAGCAAATACACTTCAATCCATCACATTACTTGGTACCCGTGGCAAACCACGGACTGAAGTAAACCGTCCAGTTCCCATTGATGTAATTCCGGCCAGGGAATTACAAAATACCGGCCAGGTAGAACTGGGGCAGCAACTCCAGTTTACATCTCCTTCATTTAATTCGGCCAAATATGGCATCAATGGTTCGTTGGTATATGCCAACTATGCAACATTAAGAGGGCTGGGGCCGGATCAGTTGCTGGTGCTTGTAAATGGTAAACGCCGTCACCAGTTTTCTATACCGCATATTGGATTTTCAATTGCAAGAGGGTCGGTAGTAACAGATTTAAATGCCATTCCGTTTTTAGCAGTAGAGCAAACCGGGATTTTAAGAGATGGCGCATCGGCACAATATGGTTCAGATGCTATTGCAGGTATTGTAAATCTTGGGTTGAGAAATAAAGTGAATGAGGGAATTTTTAAAACCCAGTTTGGTGTAACAGATGATGGTGATGGCGGCACCTGGATGTCTACAGTAAATTATGGTTTTAAACTCGGAAGAGAAAATAGCTTTTTAAACGTCACTTTTCAATATCAAAAACAGGGAGAGACAAACCGCTCTGACACATATACCGGTACTATCTACTCTCCCACAAAAAGAGCAGACGATAGCATCCGGGCTGCAAGAGGAAAGTACCCGGCAACAGCTCCATTCAAAATCGGCGTATTCGGAAACAGTGAAATAAAGTCTCCCCAGTTTTTTATTAATGCCGGCTATCCCTTAAAAAGGAATTGGTCGCTTTATAGTTTCGGTGGCTATTCTTACAAAAAAGCAATTGGCTATGGTTTTTTTAGAAATGCCATTCCTTCCAATGCAAATTCCAATGTTTCTCTTTTCCCGGATGGTTATGTACCGGTTTTTCCTGCGGAGGATAAAGACTATTCTACAGTATTCGGTTTAACAAGAAAATTATTAAAAGGCTGGAATATGGATTTTAGTACGGGCTATGGTAGAAATTCGGTGGACAGGTTTGCAGAAAATACCAGTAATGCATCATTAGGTGCTGCCTCACCAACAGAGTTTTATGTTGGTTTTAGTTCTTTTAGCCAAAGCACTACTGAAGCAAATTTTTCAAAAAATTATGAAGCCTTATGGAAGATGAAGGCGTTGAACGTTGCATTTGGAAGCCAGTTCCGTTTAGATAAATATCAATTAGAAAGGGGGGATTCTAATTCATATAAAGTGGGGCCGCTGGCAACTTTGCAAGGCAAAACTCCGGGGGTACAGGGCATTGCGGGTACTTCGCCACAGGATGAAGCGAATGAAACCCGGACAAATATTGGGCTTTATGCCGATGTGGAAGCAGATATAACAGAACGATTCTTAGTTGGGCTGGCTTTACGCTATGAAAATTATAGTGATTTTAGCGATAATTTTTCAGGTAAGATTGCATCCAGGTTTAACCTTTCAAAAAATATTGCAGTCAGGGGGTCAATCAATAAAGGATTCAGAGCTCCAAGCCTGCAACAGGTTTTCAATAGCGCTACTTCAACGCTTGTGCAAGCAGGGCAGATACGGTATACCCGGCAGTACCGCAGCGATGATCCCCTGCTTGACAGTATCGGTATTGATAATCCTGTTCCTGAAATATCGTGGAATTACAACCTGGGGCTCACTGCCAAAGCCGGGAAAAAATTTTTATTTGCCATTGATGCTTACCAGATTAACGTAACTGATAAGATAATTATCTCAGAAGCATTAGTCGTAAATAATATAACGGCATTGCGTACCAGGCTTGCAGGCTCAGGCATACAACAGGTATCTTTTTTTACAAACCATGTAAATACCAGAACAAAAGGAATTGATTTGGTAGCAAGCTATAAAACAGGGGTTGGCAAAGGCAATATAATCACCAGTCTTGGACTTACCCTTAATGAAACTGAAATCACTAAAATTAAGAATACTCCTGATGCACTGCAAGCTGGAACCAACACTAAGATTGCTATCATTGATACAATTAATATAGCACTGATTGAAACTGCACAACCAAGACAAAAAATAATTTTGTCTTCCACTTACCATATCGGCAAGTTCGATTTTGTAGGCAGGGCAACTTATTTTGGCAAAGTATCTGCATGGGAAAAACCATCTGGCAAACCTCATGTGAAGCAGGAGTTTGGAGCTAAAACATTACTTGATGCTTCCCTTTCGTTCAGTGTAACAAAAAAAATTCAATTGACTGCAGGAGGAAATAATATTACAAATGAATATCCGGATAAAGTATTGCCAACGCTTTCAGCTTATTCCTCCGGGCAAACACCTTACAATAGAAATGTAAATCAATTTGGCTTTAGCGGAGCTTTTTATTATGGCAGCATAACAGTAAAATTCTAGAAAATATTTTATAAACCACAGCTCAGTAAATTTTTATACATCTATTGCATAGCAGATGCATAAATAAAGTTTCAAATTTTAGCTGCATCATATTCGCCATTTTGTTGGGATGACATCGGTAGCTCATGACATTTGGCTATCAATAGTTATCGTACGCTTATTTGATAAATTGTAATGGGCAACGATCAAAGATGGGTTTTGCGGTGAAAAATAACCTATACAAAAGGTTCATAAGAGCAAGGCATCAGGCAAGATAAAAATGCGTAAATTTATCTTGTGCAATTGAATGCAAAAATTCAGTTATTCCGAACATTAAATTTATACAAATGAAAATTGCAGTTTGTGGAAAAGGCGGCGTTGGCAAAACCACTATTAGTGGCTTATTGTGCAGGATATTGGGAAGCAAAGGCATTCCTGTATTGGCTATTGATGGAGATCCTAATCCTAACCTGGCGCTGACACTGGGAATAAATCCTGACGCAGCAATGCCGAAACCCCTCACGTCAAAACTCCTAAAAATATTTGAAAAAGAAGATGGGAAAAAATATGCAAAGCTGGACGCTCCATTATCAGCCGTAATGGAAGAGTACGGAATAAAAACAGATCAGAATGTAACCTTACTGGCTGTAGGCCAGCCGGAACATGCAGGTACAGGATGTATGTGTGGTACACACACAACAGTAAGGGAAATAATACATACCGCCTTAGAAGAAAGTGAACAGGTAACGCTACTGGACCTGGAGGCATCGCTGGAACAAATGAAAAGAGGTACATCTAAATATGTGGATGTATTGCTTTGCGTGGTAGAGCCTTATTACCGATCTATGGAGGCTGTAGCAAGGTTCCAGCGGTTGGGAATTGAATTAGAAATCAGCAATATTGTAGCGGTGGCCAATAAGGTAAAAAATGCAGATGATGAAACTGCTATAAGAGAGTTTTGCGCTAAAACAAATTTGCCGGTAATAGCGGTGATTCCCTATGATAGTATTGTGTCTGAAGCAGATAAAGGAGGTTCATTAAATATGAATGCCGCAGATAATTCGCCCGCATTGCAGGCAATTCATTTACTGGCAGATGAGTTGCTGCATCGTGTACCATTAAAAAAGGCTGACCCCTCTGAGTAAAGCAGCCAGGGCTGCAACGGGTACCATTAAAAAAAGGTTGATACGTGATCATCCTCTATCTATGACATTTTCCGAATTTTATTTCATAGTTATATCCTGCGGCCGGTCAAACATGGAGGCAGACAAACCGTCATTAAATTTTACATCTGACACCAGGTACTCCTCCAAAATTTTACCATTGCTGCGGTAATACTTGTTGGCATGACTCAGCATAATATTTCCTTCTTTTTTGAAATCTGATAAAAAAATTTCTTCCGGCTGTGCATTTTCTTTTACCGAAGGATAGTGCTCTATCTTACGAATATACTTACTTGCGGGGTCTACAAGGAAAACCCATCTGTCATGGCCAACCTTCGGATCAAAAGTTACATCCAATACTTGTACTTTATCCCCGTTAAGCGTTGCGGTGCCCGCATTGCGTGGAATGACACCGTTATCTTTTAATTTAAAGGGAAAAGACATCCTGTATAAAGCCATTTCGCTGGCACAAAGCGGGGAACACCCATCATCGTCACACATAAATTCCATGTCTTTGGCCAGTATAACTGGGTTGGTTTGCTTCCCATTTAAGGAAGCCCAATACCCGGTTTGATCGTGGCCTACTAATACATCTGCTCCATCTGAAGCAGATGATTTAATAAGCAGTTTATGCCCTTCGTTTGTATTTAAAAAGTAAAAGGTTTCCACTGATTCTTTTATTATTTTCCCGTTTTCATCGTAGCGGTGATGTGTTCTCACAAAACTGCCGTCCTTTATATTCTGCCATTCATTCATTCCTCCTGCTGCCATCACCATATCTTCCAGGATCTTTGCACCGGTTTCTGGTTTTACAACATACCACCAGGCTACTCCCAGGAGTGCAAAAAACAGCAGCACTGCTGCTACTGTTTGTACAATGCGGATCCTTCGTACAGTAATGGGTCTTATTAAATCTTTTACTTCCAGTTCTGCCTCCCAAGGTAATACTACCTTTTCTTCGCCGCCTGATGATGATGATGATGATTTATTTTTCATGACAACCGATTTTTAAGCCTTAAGGTACAAAATTTTATCCAGCAATTTGTTTTGGTTTGCAATACGCCATTACCCAGTCCTTTATTAAGACAACTGCATGCGCCATGCTGTTATTTACGGCTGTACTTATTCCTATGCCCATTTCTTCATGTTCTTCACTTTCACAGCCCAAAAACAATACTTTGGATGGCAATACATTCATTGCCTTTGCCATCATCAATGCTTTAACCGGGTTTATATAATGCATATCTGCGAGGAAAGCATTTTGTTCATCTTTTGGCAACGAATGGATGTCTTTTACTTCTACTTCCTTAAAATGAATCGTTCCTGCATTGCCTCCCCATTTTACAATATCCAGGATTATCAGTATCTCATAATTATCAAATAACTGTTGAACCAGGTGTATGCCTGCGGAACCCATTTCCATGATTTTGACTGAATCAGGAAATGTACACTCGGTTTGTAATTTTGCCGCCAGCAGCACTCCGAAAGCATCATCCTGGCGAAGCTCATTGCCCACGCCTGCTATTAATATTTTAGGCGCATCAAAATGCATCCGGTATTTTAAAATGATCCTCTTTAAATGGTTTATTCATCACAAAATTATCCTGGATGCTTTGCGAAGTAAGTACACCGGGACTATTTAATGTATCTGCCTTATACGATTTACGTATCCCGGGCAACAGCAATCCCCCTACTCTTTCGAAACTTTCGTACGTGGTGTAATCCCAAAAATTATTTTTTCCATTAAGAGAATTTGCCAAAAGCTTCCCGGTACCCGGCTCAAAATAATAATACCATATATGATCCGGGTTGCTGCCCGCACCTTTAATGTAACTGGTTCTGATAAGCTGCGCATCTTTTCCATTTTTCAGCTTTACTTCACCCATGTATGTAGCCGTAATTCCAGGGTCTTTTAGCTTAAAGGGCATGCACAGGACAAATTGGGACCCGTAACAGGAATTCCAGGCACCGTCAATATCTTTTTGTTCTTCAGATGGCTTACCATTATAAAACTTCCTGGCCATTCTGCCATCATGTATAAGTGTGATGGATGTATCCTGTATCATATACGTAGCCCTGGCTTTAAACTGAGGCACCATCATATAATCGAAATGCTGATCTATCTGCCGGGATACATTGCCTGTGCTATCATAGCTAATACTTTTCTTATCGAAGGAAATGGTTTTGGTGTTGTGCCAGGCTACTTCGCCACCGGCATAGGTTATTGCCCTGTTGATGATGGCACGGGAGGAATCATCCATAGTTACCGGAAGTGATGTAGGGTCTTCTACTTTAATACTTTCATTTTGCCTGCAGTAGCAAAGGGTAACAAGAATCATTGTTCCTACACAAATGCAAAGTAGTTTATTCATAATTATATTATGTTTATTCCAAGCCTTATTTCTCCATTATCACTTACCTGTGTCGGATATTTTTTCAGTTTTACAAAAGGATTCGATTCCAAAACGCCATCTGTTAACCGATAGGCACAACCATGCCATGGGCATATCAGGTAGCCCTGGTCAATAGCGGCACCATCCAGGGGCAAAGCAGTATTGCCACAGCAATTCTTAACGGCATAAATTTCACCACCAGATTTACACAATAAAATATTTTCATTATCCTCACAGTATTTATAAGTTGTATTTTCTTTAAGCGCTGCAAGGGTGCCTACAGGAATCCACAAGGGATATTGACTGGTACCATTTTGATGACTAACGGCTGTAATTGACTTTGTATCATTTTGCACTTCTGATAGAAAAAGATCGTACAGTCCAAATAATAAATGCACGGATTTATCTGCCTGCATTTTACTATGTAAGGCCGGGTAATTAATTAAAATTTCTTTAAATAAGCGGGTAAGCGCTTCGCGGTGCACCATGTCAAAATTTTGCATAAGCTCATGTACATCGTCTTTCACTTTCGGATAAGGCAAGTCATCAACTTTTCTTACCAGGTTTTCAGTTTGCCCTACCAGGTCTTCATAATCTGTATCAGTTAAAAAAATATTTTCCATAATGATTAATGGTGATGGCGGCTATCTGCACAGTTGTGTACGCAGTCTTCTAATTTTTCCCCTTCGTCATAGCAAAATTCGCAATCCGGTCCGCATTCTCCATGCCCCCCTTTCTGCATGCCTTCAAATGCATTTCGAAAAATCCCGCCAGCTTCTTTTTTACCCTGTGAGGATAGCCGGATCAAACTTAATTCTGTAACTGGTTTATCAGCACTTTGCAGAAATCCAGCCTCTATATTTTTTTGCAAGTGAACCAGGAGGTGATCAATATTTGTATTTAAAAGTGGCAGCAGGTTTTTTGCCTGTATATCTTTTGCGATACCTTCACCATCCATCCAATACAATACCTGGAGTATTTCTTCCCTCCAAAAGAGAATATCCAGTGCCGGCACTTGGTTTTGTTTATCATTATAATTGCGATCTTCTGACATTAGGTTTCAATTAATGTGTCTCCATAAAGAGGTATAAATTTAATCATTTCTGCATTCTGTTCTACAGCCAAATTTTGCAGGGTTGATACTATTTCAGGCACAGACTGCTTCATATCTTCGGTCAATGTTTCACCTGCCTGCTCGGGTCCGGGCTCAATATTTAAAACAAAAGTTTCTGCGGGCCATATTTTAAAAAACTCCCCGATAATGAGCAGGTTGTCAATGGAAATAACACCCGTAACTGCATCGCCTATACATCGCTGAATCATTTCTTCATCCGGTAGGTTGCCCATCCAGCGAAAAAGGCTTATCTCTCCAATGCTTCTCCCTGGCCGCTCTACAGCTGCAATTAAAATTACCCGGCTGAACGGATTGGGAAGCGCCTGGAATTTTTGAACTACGGCTATAGGACCCCAGTTAAGTTCGTCAATCTCCACATTGGCAGGCCATTCCATTGACTGCAATAGCGGCAATAGTGCGGGGCCTATTGAATGGTTTCGCAGGTTGTGATAACCTACAGTGCCCATGAATATATTTTTCATCTTAGACGCAACTTATTTTTTATTCAGAACGGAACTAAACATCTTGTTTAACAATCCCCTCTGCAAGAATTTGCCATTGTATTTTGGAGAACATTCCAATTGCGCTCATCCCTACTGCAGTATCACGAATTTTACCAGTGAGGGAATGTGCATGTTCGTTTGGTTTTATATTTCTATCAATGATCTGTGCCGTGAGCTGTTTTCCTTCCCGGGTTACAATAAAATTACTGGTAGATTCATCGGAATAAAAATGCGCAGTATCCTTTTTCTCACCATCTGGATTTTTAGCCGGTCTTACCCTAAAGCCAGTACTTTGAATATTTGCATCA
Organism: Ferruginibacter sp.; assembly: GCA_039926825.1. Taxonomy (GTDB): domain Bacteria; phylum Bacteroidota; class Bacteroidia; order Chitinophagales; family Chitinophagaceae; genus Ferruginibacter. The sequence goes on along the minus strand of JBDSWG010000095.1, from coordinate 23,775 downwards.
GACATTTCTTTTATTTCTTCAATGCAAACCCAATCATAACCATCACCGTCTTTATTCCCGGGCCCGGGGATGTCTATTTTTAGAAAATCTCCTTTATGCATTTGTCTTCCAATTTCTTTACCAGTATTATCAGTAAGTTGAAAGTGAGCACTGATTACCCCCGCTAACTTATGCCAGTTGTTTACATTGAGTAATCGCTCCTTTGCAACCAGGTAAAATTTTTTTGCCTGATACTCATTATCTAAATTAATCGAAGCTTCTGCCTCAATTTCTTCCCCGGTATATTGAGCAGGAACAATACCTGTAAAATCTCTTTTCATAAAAGTTCGAATTTATTCCAACCCACAGGCGCATGTGGTTACTTCCCGTGTAACCATGTAATCGCTGTTAGCCACTTGTATATGGGTAGTACACGGCATGCATGGATCAAAACTGCGGATGGCCCTTAATATATCAATACCCTTAAATTTTTTATCGGGATCATCCAGGTCTACATTTTCTAAAATAGGGGTATTTAAAACGGCCTCTTCATAAGGGCCTGGTGTTCCCCAGGGTGTATTGGGAGCTGCATTTAAAGTGGAAGGAGTTAATATTTGATAGTTAGCAATGGCGCCATCATCTATAATTAAATGATGGGTAAGAAATCCTCTTCCAGCGCCCCAAAAGCCTACGCCAACCTGGGTACCTTTTTTAGGTATTTCAAAAGGCGTGCTCATGCTGGTTTGTCCTTTGCGCATCAGGTCTTGCGCAATGTACCAATTGTCTAGAGCCACCATCGCAGAATAGGGAATGCAGAATGCCCGGGCCCTGTTTCTTTCAAATGCATTCCAGTCTTTTGGTATATGCCATTCCATGGTCGTGGCCGGCAGCTTGTGCCCCGGCACATATAATTTCATGCTGTGGCCGGTGGGGTCTACAAACCTGCGTGACACTACTTTGTTGGCCTTGGCAGTGATATATAATCTTGCATATGCCCCTGCTTCCACACAATTGCGATCCCAGGTAGGGCATGTATCCCAAGTATAACGGTCACGCCAGCTTTGTTTACCCGGTTTTGCAATAGTTTCTTTATTCCAAGGATGGTTCGGACTAAGCGGCGTGCCCTCCATATCGGTTTTAAAACGATGCCCATCCCACTTCTCATAATAGGAATGTTCAACAAATTCTTCGAGCCCTGCATTTATTTGCTTCAGACTTGTTGTTACTAATTCACCATCTATTAAAACACCAGGGGTTGACCAACGTGCATTGCCCCATATATCGCAGTTTTTAAAGGAGGCATCATAGTAATCAGGGTGATCCCAAACGCCTGTCTCTATCATCGTTGCGGGCCTTGCACCTACTTTTGCATAATCAGGGTTACATTCCAGGAAAAAATCAAACACATCATCCCATAGACCCACTACTTTTTGACCGTAGTCGAAAAACTTAATCAGACGCTGGTACAATTCATTAAGCACGGTGATATCCATTGTAACAGAAAGGCCACCGGGAACCACAGATTGTGGATGCGGGTATTTTCCTCCAATTAATACATACGCTTCCCGGGCAACACGGGTCATTTCCAGGGCTTCTATATATAATTTCCCCGTAAGCGGATTTAGGTCACGCATGATGTCTATCATCATTTTATAACCATGTGTTGCTTCGTTTTTAGCAGGGGTTACTTTAGCTTTATCCACAATTTCCGGGTTGGTTTCGCTCACCAATTGTTCAGAATAGTCGGGGCCTGAGAGTAAAAAAAGGTGCAGGGGATGATCATAAAGATATTCTACCGCTAACAGGATATTGCGCATTACAATTGCCAGTGGCGGGGGTTTAATATCCAGGGCCATTTCTACCGCCAATGCAGATACGGTAGAATGCACCCCTCCGCAAACGCCGCAGGCACGGCTGCTTATATAAGCCGCATCTAATGGGCTGCGGCCTTTTAGTATGATTTCATATCCACGAAAAAGGGTCGCCATGGAGTTGGAAGAAATAACTTTTTTGTGTTCCAGGTCTACCACACTGTGAAAGGCCAATGCCCCAGCTATGCGGGTTACAGGATCATAATCTACATTTTTTAAAAAACCATTTTTGCCTAAAAGATCCTTGAGCTTGTCTTCGTGCTTGCCAAGGTCTACCACCTCATACGAATAGGGGTTAGAAACGCCTTCTTTTAAAGTAGCATTACCTTGCTCATCAAATTCTATAGGTAGGTTTTTGAAGCACATATCTTTTTTTTAAAGTTTTAATACTCCTGCTATTGATGCAAGATGTGAATTTACTGATGACAATCCTCCGTGAAGTTGATCCAGTGCTCCATTTATTGTTGTTAGTTTTTCAGTTAATGGTGTTGTGTCATTTTCTATTTTTTTTAAACCTCCTGCCAGCGCTTTTAAATGTGCGGCTCCACGAAATAAATAATATATCACCAATACAAGATACACCACTAAAACCAGTACAACCAGTGTAACAACGATTAAGGTAATAATGTATAAAATATCTCCCATGTTAATCAAATTTTTTGGCCCTTCCAGCCAGGGTCATTTTAATGGTTTCCGCATTTGTATTTATTTTGCCTGCACTATCCAGTATGTCTACAGCCACTTCAATCGTGCTGTCTAATGCAGTGATTTGTTCTGTATTACGAGCGATGCCCATGCCCGCGTCTTTCATTTCACGCAAATAATATTCAATGTTTTTTGCTGCCAGGTATGTTTTGTGCAGCAGCCGTACAATGAAGGGAAATAGTACTAAGGCTACAACCAGCGTGATGATCCATAATGTATAAACGATGCCAGGCATAACTAAATATTTTTTTGTTTTAATGCAGCTTCTATAGTTCCTTCAAGGTGTTTGTTCACAATCTTCAACCCTGCGTCGGTTTTAGTAAGCGTTTCATTTAATTGCGTTACCTCTACGGGAAGGTGGCCGGTCTCTGTTTCAATGGCACGAAGTCCCAGTCTTAACTTAGCCAGGAAACTTTCTCCCAGGCCGCCAATCTTCGCAAGCAACCCGTGGATTTGTGTGACCAGGTAAATAAGTGCAAATACAAAAACCAGCACGAGTAAAACGGTTAATATCATCAAGAATGTGAACATCCTATTTTTCTTTTTTATGATTAAGTACACATGCCGGGCACCCGGGGCAGCCGGAGGCATGTTTTTCGATAGCCGCAGCGCCGACAATAATTTTTACTGCTGTATCATATATTTTAGAAACTACCTGGTTAGTAACCGTTAGGTAAATAGGTATTTGTATCGTATTGTTAGCCACCAGTTTGCCTTCAATCCATATCTTTTGTACGCCACTTAAAATTTTTGTTGCCGTATTCCTGATTAGAATAAGCAAAATAGCCACTACGATGGTAACAACCAAACCCAGCGCCAGAGAGATTATCCATACCGTTGTAAGCGCTTCTTCACTAACATTTTCCATGATATTTATTTTTCAGTATCAATCAATGCGGTTGCCACGGCTCCCGCATTAGAAAGTATAGAGTCGGCATCATTTAATATGTCGACAGCTTTGTAATTGGTGTTTTGTAGTTCCCATATGCTCATGGTGTTTTCTTTAATTTTTACCACAATACCCAGGGCCACCGTCGCCAAATTCAAAATTCGTTTAGCAGCCACAATTATTAAAATTAATAAGATTGCGGCCGCCACTATGATGGCGCCAAATATGGCCAGCCATGTATAAAACGCCTGGTAATACGCTGCATCATTCATACTCCGGAGGTATTTTTATGTTTTCTGTTGCTTTTAAAAAATGTTTTTTATTAGATTCCAGGGAACCGGGCCTTATTCTTCCGTAAAATTGAATCTTCTCATAAAAATAGTGACCTACCTTTTGTAAAGTACTGATATCATCTACCTTGCCCCAGCCACTGGGTACGTGCCCTTCTTTAATCCAGCGACTGGATCTGTTACCATACATCATAGAAAACCTTCTCAGGTTCCTGATAAAAAAGCCAGTAGTTTTTGAGGTGGTTGAAGACACGATAGTGCCCGGTGGCTCCGTATAAAACGGGGCAAAATTATCAGGGAAGCCAGGCATGGTACAGCCGATACATGGGGCACCAACATTCATACACCCACCCACATGGTTGAGTGCGCCCCTTTTATTAATATTACATTGTACCACAGGCCCCCAGCAACCGATCTCTACCAGGCATTGCTTATCGCCATGGTGCTCTGCAAAAAGACCTTCTTCATAAAATCCCCCACGAGTGCATTGCTGGTGAACAGTATCTGTGAAAAGCCAGGCTGGCCGGCCGAGGTGATCAAACTCAGGCAGCGGTCCTATTCCCTGCAGGAATAATAAAACGGCCACAACTGTTTCGGTAAAATTATCGCCAACGGGCGCACAACCGGGAATATTAACTACCGGCAAGCCAAAGGTGCTCCTGTAATCCTCGTTTAAAAAATCCATTAAGCCCATTGAACCGGTTACATTACCTGCTGCCGCAGGAACACCGCCCCAGGTGGCACAGGTACCTATTGCAATAATAGCTGCTGCATATTTCGACATCAAAGCCAGCATATCCGCCGTAGGAAAAGGCTGTGGTTCCCCATCCACCATGCGGGTGCCAAGGCCGGCCCAGTAACCACCATTTTCATCGTTCAATCTTTCATTGGCTATCGAGCCTTCATAAACTACTACGAACTGCTTGCCTAATTCGCCCTTATAAGCAGCATGAAAAGGTGCCATAAATTCCTCCCCGGCTTCTACTGACAAAACCGGGTGATGTAAAACTATTTTAGGAATGCCAGGCATGTTGCCCAGCATAAGTGACTCAGCTGAAGGAGATGTAGCACCGACAGTAGAAATAGAACAACCATCGCAACTCATACCGGCAAGCCAGAATACATGGATTTCATCCAGAGCATCTGCCTGTAGTGTTGGTTGAGATGTACCATTATTATTAAATGGTGGTGTGGGATAATCTTTACCGTTTGCCTTTTGTAATGATACCATGTTGGTATTTTCATTAAAGCTAAAAGCATATTATTACTTAAGGCGTGATATTTATAGAAAAGATTTTCTAAAAGCGTTCATAACTACGGTTATATATGTATTTTTATAACAACCACTAACATATATATCTAAACTTAATAATGAACAGAAATCTGTTGCCAATATTTTTTTTAAGGGTCCCTATTTCATGCAGGCAACAAAACAATTTTACTTACAATTTTACGGAAAAATTCATTGACAGTTTAATGTCACAAACTTACGTGGGCGAAGAACCCGGTGCGGTTATCCTGGTAGCCGTGAATGGCAAACCAATTTTCAGGAAAGCCTATGGCCTGGCCAACTATGAATTAAATGTTCCTAATAAACCGGAGTATGATTTTGCCATAGCCGCTATGACGAAGCAATTCACTGCAGTGGCTATATTACAGCTTGCACAAAACGGAAAACTTTCTTTGGGCGATGATGTTAGAAAATATTTGCCCGGTTATAACACCCACATTAAAATCAGATTTTAATTGTGAAGCACACAAAGCCATACATACTTGACCGGGCATTGAAGCTGTTCAACAAAAACGGTTTTGTAAATGTACGCTTGCAACACATTGCAGACTTTGGCGGTATTAGTGTTGGACATTTAGCCTATCATTTTAAGCATAAAGATTGCATTGTTGAAGGCTTGTACGACGAACTTAAGCAGGCACAGGAAACAACTTTATTTGAATTTAGGATGGCACATTTATTTGAAGATATCAACCGGCAGTTGCGGGACATCTTCAAATGTCAGAAACACTATTTGTTTTTTTACTTAGACACATTGGAAGTGCTGCGTGCCTATCCAACCATTAAAGAAAAGCATCAGCAACACATTACCTGGCAAATACAACAGATTGAATGGATGTTTAATTATAATATCGACAGAAACACTTTTCAATCACCAGTTAAAGAGGACCAATACAACCAATTGGCCTGGCTGTTCTGGATGACAATGGATAATTGGATGTATGCACGCCAAATAAAAGGACTTGACCATTTAAATGAGGATGATTTTATCGCCGACCTTTGGTCTTTAATGTTGCCTCATCTTACTGAAGAAGCTCATGAAGAATTGAGAATGCTCAATGCTAATTCCAACCTGGGGATTTAATAAGTTAATTTTAATGCTTTGACAAAAACTACCTGGCATATTCATATACAAGGGCAAGTACAGGGTGTGGGTTTTCGTCCCTTTATTTACCAGCTTGCACAAAAATTTAAATTAAATGGATGGGTACATAATACCGCAGACGGTGTTCACATCGATTTGAATGCAGATGAAGAAGTAGGAATGAAATTTTATGATGAACTGATTTCAAACCCCCCAAAATTATCTCACATTACATCGCATAGTATCAATAAGATTTCACCCGCTGAGTATAAAAATTTTTCAATTATTAAAAGCAGTAGTGATGAATCACCGCTTCTGCTTATTTCTCCTGATTTTGCTATGTGCGAAGATTGCTGCATTGAAATTTCAGACCCAACGAACCGGCGTTATAATTATGCTTTTACTACCTGTACACAGTGTGGTCCGCGATACTCTATAATTTCAAAGTTGCCATATGATAGGGTGCATACCACAATGCAGGCTTTTAATATGTGCACCCAATGTGAAGAAGAATATAATGACCCCGCGAATCGCCGGCATTTTTCACAAACAAATTCATGTCCTGATTGTGCGGTTGAAATGAAGTTGTATTCGGCTGATAAAACCCCAATGCCGTTAACTGAATTTGAGAACGATGAGGATACCAAAGAAAATAGTGATGTTGTATTTCAAGATATCAAACATAAACTCCAAAATATTATTTCTGGAATTGAGGAATATAGCGAGGGGGCAGGAGAAGCAGATAATGAATTACGAGAGCGGTTTTCTAAAAAAAAGCAACTCAATACTTCAAAGGAAATCATCACAAAAATTTGCGAACTCTGGAAAGATGGAAAAATCATTGCCATCAAAGGAATTGGAGGCTACCTCCTCACTTGCGATGCTTCGAATGTAAATACAGTTAAAGCATTACGCAAAAGAAAACACCGTCCTGCAAAACCTTTTGCCCTGATGTTCCCGGGCATAAAACACTTATCAGCGGAAGCAGACCTTAATGAACCAGAAAAAAAAGAATTAGGCAGCGTCTCAGCTCCCATAGTTATAGTAAAATTAAAAGAAAATTCAAATTCAAAACTTGCCTTAACAGAGATTGCCCCAAACCTTTCAAAGATAGGAGCAATGCTACCATATGCACCTTTGTACCACTTGTTGATGCATGAGTTTGACAAGCCAATTGTTGCCACGAGCGGCAACTTAAGCAACGCACCGATAGTTTACGAAGATGATATTGCTTCAAATGAATTAAGTATGATTGCTGATTATATCCTGGTGAATAATCGTAAAATTATAGCTCCGCAGGATGACAGTGTTGTGCAATACAGCCGGTTTTATAAAAAACGAATTATATTAAGGCGTGCAAGGGGATTTTCACCCTTTTACTTAAATGAGCAACTCTCACTGCCAAATGAAACACTTTTAGCAACTGGCGCCCTTTTAAAAAGTAGTTTTACATTATTACATAAACAAAATGTTCATGTAAGCCAATGTTTGGGAGACACTATTAATTATGATACCCAAAAGAACTTTGAAAATAGTGTAGACCATTACTTAAAATTTTTTAAAACTCAACCAGAGGTAATAACTGCAGACAAGCACCCAGGATATTTTACAACTCAATTAGCCCAACAGTTATCTGCAGCGTGGAACATTCCCATTATAAAAGTTCAGCATCATGAAGCGCATTTTGCTTCGGTATTAGGCGAAAATAATTTGCTTGATGAGACCGAACCCATACTCGGGGTAGTGTGGGACGGAACAGGGCTAGGCAATGACGGACAAATATGGGGAGGTGATTTTTTTACGTATCAGCGGCATAGATTTTTACGTACAGATAATTTTGAATATTTTAATCATATTTTGGGAGATAAAATGGTCCGGGAACCCCGGCTCTGCGCTTTTTCTATTTGTTCAGGAAAGGAAGAAGCTGCGGACATTCTTCAGCCAAAATTTTCCGGGGAAGAGTGGTATAATTATAAGCAGCTCATCAAAACAAATGAACTTAACACTTCAAGCGTTGGAAGAATGTTCGATGCTGCTGCTTCCTTGCTTGGAATCATTGATAAAATAACGTTTGAGGGAGAAGCCTCCAATCTGCTGGAAGAAGCAGCATACCAGTATTTTAAAAACAGGCTGGAAATTCCGCAATGTTGGCTGGAAGAATATTCAACAGAAAACCTTTTATCAGCTCCGCATTTAATGTTGCAGATTGTAAAAAAGATAAATGAAAAAAAAGATACGCCTGAAATAGCTGCCTGGTTTCATGTACAGCTTGTTTTGGCAATTCAAAAATTAGCTAAAAAAAATAATTGTCAAAAGATATGTTTTAGCGGGGGCGTTTTTCAAAACGGATTGTTAGTAGATCTGTTATTAAAAATTATGGGAGAGCAGTTTGAACTATATTTCAACAAAAACTTATCCCCCAATGATGAAAATATTTCATTTGGTCAGCTTATTTGGTTTATAGCCAGCAAACAAACAGCATTGCAAAAAAAGGTGTAAATTTATTCTCTGACCCTCTGACACTCTTTATACATCCTAAATAAAACATTATGTGCTTAGCCATTCCCGGCAGAATAAAATCAATTGAACCTTTTAAAGAAGGTTATATGAGTATGGGTAAAGTTGAATTAGGCGGGATTGTAAAAGAGATCAATTTACAATTAGTGCCGGATGCAAAAGAAAATGATTATGTATTGGTGCATGTTGGTGTAGCCATAAGTATTGTAGATGAAGAAGAAGCTAAAAGCTCTCTGAAATTTTTAGAGCAGATGAATGAGCTTGATGAATTATATAATTCCCAGGCTGATGATACTATTACAAAAGAAGAATTGGCTAAACAGGGTGACGCGATTATTACAAGAATAATGTCATGAATGCGCTTATATATAATTGAAAATAAAATTCTTTTCAAATGAATCCCATGTGGCCAAAATTTAAATAAAAGAAACACATGAAATATTTAACCGAATACCGGGATCCTGTATTGGCGGCTCAATACCTTGATGAAATAAAAAAAACTGTCACCCGCCCATGGACAATTATGGAAATCTGCGGCGGACAAACGCACAGCCTGGTAAAATATGGATTGCTGCAAATGTTGCCTGAAGAAATCACTATGGTGCATGGCCCCGGGTGCCCGGTTTGTGTTACACCCACTCACTTAATTGACCGTGCTATTTTCCTGGCATTAGAAAAAAAAGTAATCATGTGTTCTTTTGGTGACATGCTTCGTGTGCCCGGCTCAGGAAAAAGTTTGTTGCAGGCAAAAGCTGAAGGAGCCGATGTACGTATTTTATATTCGCCACTGGAAGCCGTAAAATTAGCGCAGCAAAACCCCGATAAAGAGGTGGTTTTTTTTGCAGTAGGTTTTGAAACGACAGCACCCGCAAATGCTTTGTCTGTGATACAGGCTCACCAACTCGGATTAAAAAATTATTCCATCATCGCATCTCATGTGTTAGTGCCACCTGCCATGGAAGCATTGTTAAGTGATCCGGAAACGGTAGTGCAGGCTTTTTTGGCTGCAGGTCATGTGTGCACCATAATGGGTAACAGTGAGTATTATCCGATTGTAGAAAAATACAAAGTGCCGATTGTTGTAACAGGATTTGAACCAATAGACCTGTTACATGGTATATTAATGGTGGTACGTCAACTGGAAAAAGGGGAGTTCAAAATGGAAAATCAATATGCAAGAGTGGTAAGGGAAAAAGGCAACGTTCCGGCCCAGGAAGCTATTATGGAAATCTTTGAAATAAGCAACCGCATGTGGCGTGGTTTGGATGTTATTCCACAGAGCGGCCTGGAAGTAAAAGAAAAATATGCAGCGTTCGATGCCACAAAAAAGTTTAATGTACCATTGAAAGAAACAAAAGAAAACGAAACCTGTATCGCTGGCGCAATAATGAAAGGTTTGAAAAAGCCTTTGGATTGTGTCAATTTTGGAACGCTTTGCAAACCTTCAAATCCGCTCGGGGCGCCTATGGTTTCTTCCGAAGGATCCTGTGCAACCTACTATCATTTTTATTCCGCAGTGAATGAAGTGGAGAAAGTGGAAGTTTGAAATGAAATACTTTAAGTTGCTGTTTACTTGCTCAACATTCAATAATAAATTTTGCAAAGATCGTCGGCAGGGTCTTATAACCCGGGCATTTATGCCATGGAATTGAGAAATTATCAAAACAGGCTTTAGCCTAAGGAGTACAATAAATAAAGTGCATGGAAGCATATAAACGGGTTTTAAAAAGCCTGGGATATGAAGAAGACTTTGGCTAAAGCCAATAATCCGATCCGCTTTATCATCCCAAGGCTAAAGCCGTGGGTTAGAAAAGCAAATAAAAGCGTTGTCAATCTCCAGACCAATGCCGTAAGTTATTTGATAGTGTAACTCGCAAGGTTTTATAACCCGGGCATTTATGCCATGGAATTGAGAAATTATCAAAACAGGCTTTAGCCTAAGGAGTACAATAAATAAAGTGCATGGAAGCATATAAACGGGTTTTAAAAAGCCTGGGATATGAAGAAAACTTTGGCTAAAGCCAATAATCCGATCCGCTTTATTATCCCAAGGCTAAAGCCGTAGGTTAGGAAAGCAAATAAAAGCGTTGTCAATCTCCAGGCCAATGCCGTAAGTTATTTGATAGTGCAACTCGCAGGGTCTTATAACCCTGTCATTTATGCCGGGGACTAGAAAAAATGGCGTTAGCTCAAGCGAAGCCACCAATTATTTTCAAGTTATGTCATATATTAAAATATGGATACACGCAGTTTGGGGTACTAAAAATCGGGAGCCGATATTAAAACCAATAATCCTTCAGCAGGTTTGTTCCCATATTATTTCTAATGCAAAAGAAAAAGGTATTTTTATTGATACAATTAATGGTCATGATGAACATATACATGTCCTCATGCTATTAAAAGCTGAGAACAGTATCTCAAAGCAAATGCAATTATTAAAAGGTGAAAGTGCTCATTGGGCAAATAAAACCGGGCTTATAAAAGACGGATTTGCATGGGCTGATAAATATTTTGCAGCATCTGTGAGCGAAGACAAAATTGAATTTGTGCGAACTTATATCAGGAACCAACAGGCGCATCATCAAAAACAAACTTTCATGGAAGAGTATAATCGATTTTTAATAAGCCTGGGATATGAAGAAGACTTTGGCTAAAGCCAATAATCTTATCAGCTTTGTCAGTCCCAAGGCTAAAGCCGTGGGTTAGGAAAGTAAATAAATGCGTTTTTAATTTCCCGGCCAATGCCGTAGGTTATTTGATAGTGCAACTCGCAGGTTTTTATAGCCCCGGCATTTATGCCGCGGAATTGAGAAATTAGCAAAACAGGCTTTAGCCTAAGGAGTATAATAAATAAAATGCATGGAAGAATATAATCGATTTTTAATAAGCCTGGGATATGAAGAAGACTTTGGCTAAAGCCAATAATCTTATCAGCTTTGTCAACCCCAAGGCTAAAGCCGTGGGTTAATTGATAGTGCAAGCCCCAGCGATTTATAACTCCGGCATTTATGCCGGGATTAGAAAAGCAATAAAAGCTTTGTCAATCCCTAAGCTAGAGTGTGGGTTAATTGATAGTGCAACTCGCAAGGTTTCATAACCCCGGCATTTATGCCGTGATTATGAAAACACTAAAAAAGGCTTTAGCCTAAGTACTTCAAAATAATATGTTTTAAAAATATTTCATGGAAGAAACCGTACTTCAAAATAAGAAAACAAATATGCTGCTTCAATGCCCGATGCCGAAACTGGATTTCGACATTATCACTTTAGGGCATGGAAGCGGAGGCGTATTAACTCATAACCTTCTCGACAGCGGTGTGTTTGATATTTTAAAAAACGATTACCTCGACCAGCACCATGACGGGGCATTTCTGCAACTCAACAATCCTGTTGCCTTTACTACTGATAGTTTTGTAATAACACCTGTATTTTTTCCTGGAGGAAATATTGGAGCGCTGGCTGTGAATGGAACAGTTAATGACCTTGCCATGTGTGGAGCGACGCCAAGATTCCTGTCTTTAAGTTTTATAATAGAAGAAGGATTACCGGTAAAAGAATTTTGGGAAATTTTGGTAGCCATAAAATTTGCTTGTGAAGAAGCCAATGTGAAAGTGGTTACCGGCGACACAAAAGTAGTAGAGAAAGGAAGCGGGGATAAGATTTTTGTGAACACAAGCGGCATTGGCGAAGTACATCCCAAAGCAAAGATTGCTGCAATAAATGTTAGCGCGGGTGATAAAATAATTGTGAGCGGAAACGTGGCAACACATGGTATTGCGATCATGTCAGTACGTGAAGGATTGGTTTTTGAAACACAACTGGAAAGCGATACCTGCAACCTTGCGCCTGCAATAAATAATTTGTTGAATCTTTTTGGAGCGGATATTCATTTTTTACGTGACCCCACAAGGGGTGGTGTGGCCACTGTGTTGAATGAACTGGCAAAAGAAAGTGGTTTAGGAATTGACCTTATACAAAGTCATATTCCTTTAAATGAGCAGGTAGAAGGCGCATGTGAAATGTTGGGATTAGACCCTTTATACGTCGCTAATGAAGGAATTTTTATTGCTGCAGTTAAAGGTGATATTGCAGAACAGGTTTTAAGTGTTTTAAAGGCTACAGAAACCGGCTGTAATGCTGCAATTATTGGTTCTGTAACAACGGATCATCCCAAACAAGTAATATTAACCAGCAGCATCGGTGGCAGAAGAATGTTAAATATGCTTACCGGAGAACAGTTGCCCAGGATATGCTGAATACAAAAACCACAACCTAAAAAGTTTTGTTGTTATAAAAAAAGGCTTGAACGGAATTTCGCTTCATTATCTTGCAATAAGATTAATCGTAAAAGCAAAATCCCGCTGAGGCCTAATTAGGATCCATACAAGGTTTTATATTTTGAGTATCGAGGTTGTTTAGATCGGGCGGTGGACGGTTTCGCAATAGGGGCATGGGGTCTGGAAAGTTTAAGGTTTTTCAAAACGCGAGGTATGAGTACTTGTTGTAAGGTTAGAAGTTCGAGAAGTAGCAGAAGACCGGTTCGTTTAAGAAAGGTGATTCGGGGTAAAAAAAGGGCGGCTACTATTTAAATTTTAAGGTTATTCATTTTTTCTATAAAGCCCCATTCAAAATAGTTTGTGCCTCATCAATAATTTTTTTCAGGTGATCTTTACTTACAAAACTTTCAGCATAAATTTTATAAATATCTTCTGTGCCTGAAGGTCGTACGGCAAACCATCCATTTTCCTGTTATTACTTTTACGCCTCCAATAGGTGCATTGTTTCCGGGAGCAGTGGTTAATATATTTTCAATTTTTTCTCCTGCCAGCGCTTTATCTTTTATTTGGGAACCGGATAGTTTTTTTAATTTCTTTTTTTGTTCAGGATTCGCTTTGGCTTCAATGCAATCATAAAAAGGTTCTCCAAATTCTTGTGTGAGTTCATTATATATAATCCCCGGATCCTTTTCCATTTTTGCCGTAATCTCTGCATCAAGTAAGGCTGGTATAAATCCATCTTTATCAGTCGTCCAAACGCTGCAATTCAACCGGGAAAAAAAGCGCCGGCACTTTCTTCTCCACCAAAGCATAGTGATGAATCCAATAAGCCATCAACGAACCATTTGAATCCAACCGGTAAATCTTTCTTCTGTGTTTTGTACGGCATCCGCCGCGAGTATCCGAACGGTATTGATTCCCTGCTGTTCGATAGATTCTGTTTTAACTTCCATGTCAATAATTTTATTTTGTTCTATTTTATTTTTTTTAAAATGATTTTTAAAATTGCATAATTTTCACCAGGCCCCGCTGCAGTCGCTGCAGCTTCTCATGTCATAACATTTCTCAGGAACGATTATGAGTTATCATAGTGAGTAGAAAAAATAATTTTGTAAAGCCAATACATCAGGTGTAATTTATCTTACTAAAAATATTATTGATTGAATTAGAATATGATATTACCACCTGTAAAAAATTACTGGTTTTAAAGAAGTGTTTTTTAAAAAGTGTTGGATTTAAACCAGGAAGTTCCTTGTGCACTTATAACTACAATTATTGTACTCAAACTCATAAGCACTGCAGCAATTGCCGGATCTCAACAAATCCCGCTGGTAAAAACGCCTGCAGCACCTGTTAATTCAGGGGTATGATATACACAAAAACTCAATAATTTTACTGGCTAAAGCATCAGACATAAAAAAGTGCGGAACAAATAATATGTCCGCACTTAAAATTATTGAAAGGCATGTAGATATTACAATTAATGCACTGATGCTATTAAAGACTTATATTATTTTACTCCACGGCTTTCTCTGCCTTCTCACCATTTTTTGTAATATCTCCGGCTTTAAACAAAACATTTTGCATGACGATTTTCCACTTATTTTTTTTTCTGAGTAGAAATTCCAGGTCCATGGCAAAATGAATGAATTCTTCTTCCTGTGCCTTTTGCATTATTTTTTTTGCCTCTTTATCTTTTTCTACAGATATGCGTTGCTCGTACCAACCTATGGCTTCTGCTTCTTCAGTTAGTGATGTAAGCATCCTTGCAAAGGTCCTGGTTGCCTGAGATAATTCTCCAGGCGGCTCATGATATTGATCGAATCCCATAATAAATAATTTTTTAGAATGAATAATTTTTTCGTGGTGACGAAGTGTAAGTTACGATTGAAAAGGAAGTGAATAAGATTTTTACAGCTTCGTCACTGCGTGCGTTTTTTGTGACTCTATTAATTTTCCTATACCACATAATAAGGCGGAGAATACGCAAGGTTTCTATGCGGGAGACATTTCTGTGAAAAGTGATTTTATTTGTTTAGTGTGCCACGAACCAGGGCGGAGGTTTATAATGTGTGTATTGCGAGTGATATAATCTGTTTAGTGTCCACGAACCAAGGCGGAGGAAAAGCGAGTAATATAATTTGTTTCGTGAAATGAAACAGGGCGAACCAGGGTGAAATAAATAATTTCCTACCGTGAATCCTTCGTTACACAAACACCTGTTTATTTACCAATTTTATTTCTCAACAACTGTGCATTAATGGCTACAATGATGGTACTCAAGCTCATTAATACTGCTCCTACGGCCGGACCTAAAACAATTCCATAATTATATAAAACACCTGCTGCCAAAGGAATGGCTATGGCATTGTAACCTGTGGCCCAGGCAATGTTCTGGATCATTTTATTATAGGTGGCTTTACCAAATAATATTAGGTTGGCAATATCCTGCGGATTACTATTTACTAGAATAATATCAGCCGTTTCTGCTGCTACATCCGTTCCCGAACCTACGGCGATACCAACATTGGATTGCGCCAGTGCCGGGGCATCGTTTACGCCATCACCCGTCATGGCCACAAATTCCCCTTTACTTTGTAAATCTTTTATAATCTCTACCTTCTGATGCGGTAACACTTCTGAAAAATATCCATCCAGGCCCAGTTTATCACTGACGGCTTTTGCCACTTTTTCGTTATCACCGGTTGCCATCAACACTTTGATATTATTTTTCTTAAAGACTTTTATCGCTTCAGCACTTTCAGGCCTTATTTCATCTGCCAGGGCGATATACCCCGCAAGGTTTTCATTTATAACAATAAATACAACAGTTTCTGCTTCGCTGCTGAAAGCATCCTGGGGTATTGCAATATTTTTATCTTTTAAATAACCGGGGCTCACTATTTTTACTTTCCTGTCATCTACATCTGCCTCTACACCCTTACCTGTAATGGCATTGAAGTTTCCAGGTTTTGGAATCGTTATTTTTTTCTCTTTTGCTTTACGAACGATACCCACAGCAATGGGATGCTCAGAGCTTTGTTCAAGAGCTGATGAAAGACGAAGCAATTCATCTTCGTTAAATTGTTTGTCAAGGGAGACAATTCTTGTTACGCCAAAATCACCTTTAGTTAATGTTCCTGTTTTGTCGAATAAAAGGGTCGTTATTTTTCTGGAGTTTTCAAAGGCGGTGCGATTTCTTATCAACAACCCGTTTTGTGCGGATACTGCGGTAGAGATAGCAACAACAAGAGGTATAGCCAGGCCCAGGGCATGAGGACAGGCAATGACCATTACAGTAACCATACGCTCCAAAGCAAATACAAAAGGATAACCTAATAAAAGCCATGTACTTAATGTACCAAAACCAATTGCCAATGCGATATAGGTCAGCCATTTTGCAGCCCTGTCGCTCAGGTTCTGCATTTTTGATTTTGATTTTTGAGCCTCTTCCACCAGGGAAATCACTTTATTGAGGTAACTGTCTTTCCCGGTGTGTTCCACTTTTATTTTTAAAGAACCATTACCATTTATAGAGCCGCCAATAACCTTGTTATCCAGCTCTTTTTTTACCGGTTTGGATTCACCGGTCAGCATGGCTTCATTTAAATAACTGCTCCCTTCCACAATGATGCCATCAGCGGGAACTTTTTCACCTGGCTTTATTAATATCACATCTTGAGGCACTAACTTATCCAGTTTTACATCTTCCACTTGTCCATCATCTTTTACCCGGTGTGCTTCTGCCGGCATCATACTCACCAATAGTTGTAATGCTTTGGAGGCACCTAAAACTGATTTCATTTCCAGCCAGTGGCCCAGCAACATAATTACAATCAGTGTTGCCAGTTCCCAAAAGAAATCCATGCCGGGCAAACCAAATACAGTGGCAGCGCTATAAAAATAGGCCACACTGATAGCCATTGAAATCAAGGTCATCATACCGGGCGCACCTTTTTTTATCTCCCCGAAAAAGCCTTTTAAAAACGGCCAACCACCCCAGAAATAAATAATTGAAGACAAGGCCAGTAAAATATATGGATTGCCGGGAAGCAGTAACCGGTAACTGAAAAACTGCTGAATCATGGGTGAAAAAATAAGTATGGGTATGGTGATAACCAGACAAACCCAAAACCTTTTCTTGAAATCAAGGATCATCATCCGGTGATGATCGTGCCCTGCCATACCCATAGGGATAGCACCGTGATCCATTTTACTATGATCCATTTTGGAATCTTTCTCTTTGGCCATGCCCATTTTAGAATGATCCATCTTTGAATGATCTATTGCCGGCTTTTTATCATTATCCAGTTCTTTTTGTGAATGATCGTGCTGATGGTCCATACTGCGCAGGTTTAGTTTGGTGATACTAACGAAATTTATTTATCTAATCTATCAAGCATAGTTTCCATTTCCGCAATCTCTTTCCTTTGTGCCTTGATAATATCATCTGCCAGTTTTTTTACTTCCGGGTCCTTTATATCGGCTCTTTCGCTGGTTAAGATGGCGGAAGAGTGATGAGGAATCATGGCTTTCATGTATTGCACATCGCCGATGGGTGTTTGCGATCTTAAGCCTGCCAGCACCAATATAAAAACAATTAAACCTCCAACAATAATTCCCGTATTCATTTTTTTATTGGGATACATTTTGCCCATCATCAGCATCATCAGCACTGCCATTGAAGAAATCATCAACAGCGCCATGTAAATACGGGTTAGACTGGTATGATAATGTTTTACCTCAATCACGTTAAGAAACATAATGATGTACATAATAATGAAGGAGACAGCCAATGTGAGTAAAAATTTTCTATACATCATGCTCTCCATATTCTTCATGTTATTGTTTTCCATTTTTTTATTGTTTTTAAGATTAATAAACAAATGTTAGCCCTGCGCCAATACCCATATCGCTATCATAGTGGGTACCTAACGAGATATATTTTGAAATAATGTACCTGAACCCAGCCATGTATTCCTTATCGGTATTGAGCATCCAGTTAAAGCGCAGCCGCGGAGAAACCGGAATATCTTCTCTCGATAACTGGAAACGAAACTTGCCATCACCGTCCACTCTGAAATCTGCCATAGTTAACGTGGGTAAAGTATAAGCTATACCGGCTACCCCCGTATGGCGATTGTTCTTATTACTTTTTTGCCCGAACCAGTTCTTCTCTTCACTGCCAAATATATTTTTTACACTTCCATGTAAATCAAAAAAGTTTTTTTGAAACATGTCTTCCGTTTTATAATGATAATCGAAACCAACATAAGGATACAGCCATTGGTTGCGGCCCAGGTACCTACCTATCATTGTTTCGCTTTCATAACCGTGATCGCTGTGATAACCCAAATGCCAGAGTGTACTTGCCTTCCAGCGTGTTTGGGCAAGCATAAACTCACCATCGCTTCCGTTAGTTTGAATGGAGACACTGCCCATGGGATGAAACTTTTTATCGTCCGAGTTTAATCCACGCTTCGCAATTTTGGAGTCTGTAATGTCCGTCTTATCCACCAGGGGATTGTCGTAACTGAACACCCTGCCCATCCCACTCATCATGTGGTATAAAATATGGCAATGAAAAAACCAATCGCCGCCAGCTTCACCAGCATAGAACTCAATAGTATCTCTCTCCATAGGCATAATATCCAACACATTTTTCAACGGGGCATATTCCCCCTGGCCGTTCAGCACCCTGAAGTCGTGGCCATGAAGATGCATCGGATGGCGCATCATGCTATTATTGAACATAATAATTCTAAGGTTATCTCCTTTTTTAATGAGGATTTTATCGGCTTCAGAAATTACTTTGTTATCCAGGCTCCAGACATAACGGTTCATGTTACCCGTCAGGTCAAATTTCAATACTCGCCATGGACCTTCCGGTAGGCTTGTTTTTTTCGGTGCACGCAGCATACCGTAATTGAGTGTTACAATATCAGCATTGTCATCTGCCATATTCATCCCTGCCATACTATTATTATTTGGCATCTGCATATTATGCCCGTGCATATTGTTTTGTGCAGGTTTATTCATATCCATAGCTGGCGGCGATGCTGGCATACGCTGCATTGTATCCTGCTTCATTTCTTTCATATCATGATTCGGAGGCATTTGCATCCCTTTCATGTCTTGCATATTCTTATCCTCTCCAGGTTTTTCTGGTCCCGTAATTTCAGGGTACATAACGGTGTTCATATCCATTTCCTGGTTCTGCATTTTCATGCCTTCCATTTCAATCATATTGCCATTCATGTCCATCATATCATTCATCATCTTCATACCGGCAAAATATTTTAACTTAGGCAACCTGGCGGCAGGTACTTTTTCACCACTGCCCAGCCATAAAGAAGCAGACTTTGTTCTGTCCTCGGGTGTCACTAAAAATTCATAACTTCTATTTTCAGGAATAGTAACCACCACATCATACGTTTCAGAAACTGCAATAATTAACCTGTCAACTTCCAAAGGTTCCACATCGTTACCGTCATTGGCCACAACAGTTATTTTTCCACCAGAATAAGTAAGCCAGAAGTAATCTGAAGCGCCGCCATTGGCTATTCTTAACCTCACTTTATCACCTGCTTTAAATTGTGGCTGTTCATTCTGATTTTTCCCATTAATTAGAAAATTATCATAGTACACATCACTTACATCCATGGCATTCATTCGTTTCCATTCATTGGTGAGCTTTGTTTTCAGGTGCCCGGTTTTTATGGCTTCTGTATAGCTTTGGGTAGTTCCTTTTTGTATGGCAAACCAATCAGTGGCAGAGCGCAAACTGCGATGAACTTCCTTGGGGTTCATATCCGTCCACTCACTCAACACCATAGGTATCGTTGGAATATCCCATTCTTTTCTTTTGTTCATTATAAAGGCGCCATACATACCTATTTGCTCCTGCAACCCACTATGGCTATGGTACCAATGCGTGCCATGCTGTACAATGAGAAATTTATATAAATACGTTGCGCCGGGTTTAATGGGCATTTGTGTGAGATAAGGAACTCCATCCATTTTGTTGGGTAAAAACAGGCCATGCCAATGCAGAGAAGTTAACTCATTGAGTTCATTGTGAACCCATATTTCTGCCGTATCTCCTTCTGTAAAAGTGAGCGTAGGCATGGGTATCAGGCCGTTTACCGCGATGGCTCTTTTAGATTTTTTGCCAAAGGTTACCGTAGTGTCCCGGATATATAAATGATAAACAACAGTGCGTGGCGGCTCCTGGTTCGTGATGGTTTTTATCGGCCCTAAATTCTTTTTAGCCATATGTAGGTTTTCCATGTTTGCATTATCATCGGTCATATTCATACCATCCATTCCTTCCATATTGGTTGGCTTCTCTTTTACCAGTTTCATCCCGCACTTCGGGCAGTTGCCTGGCTGGTCAGCATGAATTTCAGGATGCATGGGGCAGGTGTAAGTAGCAGCCTGAGCTGGAAAAGGTTTCGCCTTTTCAGCAACCAGTTTCATCCCGCACTTCGGACAGTTGCCTGGCTGATCCGCATGAATTTCAGGATGCATAGGGCAAGTGTAAGTAGCAGCCTGAGCTGCAGATGGCTTCGCCTTTTCAGCAACCAGTTTCATCCCGCACTTCGGGCAGTTGCCTGGCTGGTCAGCATGAATTTCAGGATGCATGGGGCAGGTGTATGTAGCAGCCTGAGCTGGAGAAGGTTTCGCTTTTTCAGCAACCAGTTTCATCCCGCATTTAGGGCAGTTGCCTGGCATGTCAGCATGAATTTCAGGATGCATGGGGCAGGTGTAAGTAGCCTCTTGAGCTGCTGCAGGTTTCGTCTTTTCCGCAACCAGCTTCATCCCGCATTTAGGGCAGTTGCCTGGTTGGTCAGCATGAATTTCAGGATGCATGGGGCAAGTGTAGTGGGCATGTTGTGTATCCTTTGTATTCGGTTCGGTATTAACAGCCTTTTTCCCTTCTTCTTTTTCCATATTATCGTGCATGTTCATGCTTTCCATGTTCATGTTTTTAGTAGTATCATTCACCGGCATTTTCTTACTTGCCTGTTTTTTAGTAACAGTTGTCGGGGACTTAGATTTTATACTTTTCTTTATCAATGTCATTCCGCAGATAGGACAATTGCCTGGCTTTTCTTTTTGTACCTGCGGATGCATAGGACAGGTGTATATTGTCTTTGCAGCAGGTTTGGCAAGTGGCTTTTTCTGAGCAGGTTTGGCAAGTGGCTTTTTCTCCATTGGCATATTCATACCCGGCATGTTTTTCATATCATGTTGTGCAAATGCAATTGAGCTTAGGCAAAACATAAGGCAGGTAATAAGTATTGTTTTCATAACTAATTTATTTTTACTGGCAGCATTTTTTTTTACAAACCCTGAAATGAGATTTTTATTAGTGCTTTGCCAATGATTTAAACATTGTATTTTAATTTTTTAAAGAAAGACTATCCCGTGTTTTTTTAATCCAATCCAATACTAATACACTTTGGTCGTGAGAAAGTTTTGCATCGGTATGAATAATCATGTATGCCTTTATAGGCATCGTTTCATCTGCAATACTTTTTCCTATAGATCTTAATTTATTTTGTTGTTTGCGTGAGGAATAACTTCCAAAGTCACTAAAATTAAGATCTGCTTTCGCATTTTTAATATGGGAAGCCATCCACCATCCACCGGGTTGTATATAGGAATACCAGGGATAACGGGTATTGTTGCTATGGCAGTCATAACACGAATTTATTAAGATGTCTAATATCCTGTCAGGCACCGGAAAGGTTTTTGAGATGTCCGTGGATAAGACCTGCCCGTTATTATTATTACGGGCAGGTTGTATAAATTGAATTGCTATAAATAAAGTCACTAATGCAAGGATTATTTTTTTTATGCCGCTCATTCCCTTTTTATTTTAGTTCTTCCTTTACTGAACCACAAGTAGGCATCTTTTTTCCTAAATAGGGGTTTTTAATTTCTTTGGTTTCACTAAGCCATGTAGCCCCTTTATTATTGTTATACATCGGGCAGAAGTCTTTGTAAAGGGTTTGGCCGGCTCCAAATGTTTTTACCATGTCATACATATCATTACTAAGCATATCAAAATGTTCCCTTTGGTGCTCTAATTTATCAGCATTCGTACCTATATGCTCCGCCATTTCTTTGGCATCATCAGAAACATTATTCCACACTTTCTTTTTCTCAGCATCTAATGAAGTTTTACCCATTTTACCCATTGACGTAACAAAAGCATTCCCGGCATCTGCTGCGTCCTTTCCGTTATCATTAGCTAGGGCGTTTTTTATTTGTAAATATTGAGTAACCATTTCCCTCATGGAGGCATCAACTGATTCATCTCCCGTTTTTGAAGCCATGTCAGTTGAATTATTTTGAATTGTATCATTGTTGATAGGCTCCTTCGCTGATGTTTTGTTTTCGCTGTTACATGCTGACAACGTGATTGCAAATATTGCAATACCAATAACTGTTTTTTTCATTTTAAAATTTTTTTATGTTATGATTGGCGTATAAATTATTTCAGCGTTTCTTTAATGCTGCCACAGGTTAGCATTGCGCTACCGTAGTAGGGATTTTTTATTGCCTTTTCATTGCTTAACCAATAGGCTTTCTTCATGGGGCAGTAAGCCTCATAAATGGGTTTTTCAGTAAGCTTCACTGATTTAGCCAGGGCAAACATGTTTTCAGAAAACTTTACAAAATGTTCTCTCTGATGTTTTATATCCTTACTCTCAGCAATGTGGTTAGCATCTTTAAGTAAAACATCTGAATTTTCCTGAGATACGACCTTAGTGTCAATTCCATTAAGATGTTTAACAAAGTCTGCGGCTTTTAATGAGGCTGTTGCTGCATTGCCTGCTACCAGGGCATCTTTAATATCGTAATATGAATGTAGTAGTTTAGCTGATTGAGTGTCTTCTTGGGCATCTTGCGCAAAAGCTTGTTGCACAAATGCAGTTGCGAAAATGGCAACCATAACAAATATTTTTTTCATTTTAAATTTGATTAATGTTTAGAGAAAATAATTACGGGCACAGCCTATATGGCCATGCAATAAACATTAATCCTAATCAAATTTGAAAACTCTGTATCGCTATGCGGATATCGGGGATGGGAGGGTGGTGGCTTCGGACAAACGGTTTGATGTCTTTCTCTACATTGATATAAGGAAGTATACCACTGCTAAACCAGGTGGCAGTAAAGGCTGTAAAAAAAACAGGGTTCACCAGTTCTACCTGCTGAGGTACTGTTTTATTAATTAAGTTAAAAGAAGTAACCCCATTACCACAGCAGTCATCATTGCTGCTTTCATTGACAGGGTAATGTTGTGTTTGTTTTTCGTGGTGCTTCTTTTCACTCCCGTGACCATGATGATCAGTGTTGGAGCCAGGCGCAGCAACTTCGGCTTCATGGTGATGCTGATTGTATCCCAGGTTTAAACCCAGGGAACAAGCAAAACCAATCAAGGTGTTTAAGGAAAACACCAGTACTAGCAAAGCGGCTTTGAATCGTATGGTCTTGCTGTTTTTCAATCAGGTCTGTTTACAACATTCCTTTTTATGAATAAATATTGCTTTAAAAAAACGCCAAAGTATGTTTTTCAAATTCACCATGTAAAATTAGTTAACTTCAAGGTAACGGAGCAAAATCTTTGCCCCTGCCTTTTTTAAACTATTGTTGCAGGCTTTCTGCCTTATAGCCAGCCTTGTTTACTATATCCCGAATCATTTCATCTGATAGTGTATCACTTTCTACGGTTAAGACTTTCCGAGGATTTGTGGTATCTACTTCCCAACTTTTGATGTCGGTATTGGCATTTAAATGCGGTGTTATAGATGCTATACATCCCCCGCAGTTGATGTTTGTTTTAAATTGATGTTTCAT
>JBDSWG010000094.1:0-56785 GCA_039926825.1 Ferruginibacter sp. | reverse complement strand
TACGGCCCTAAAAAGCCCTGGGCTGTAAGACCAGCGATAATTACAGCTGTGAATAAAGCCGTGCGAAAATGTCGCACATGTGTTCGTGCCAGTTCTTCTATGGCAAACACTATTCCTCCAAGAGGTGTATTAAATGCGGCTGCGAGGCCAGCTGCAGCACCGGTGAGGATAAAGCTCTGCCGCCCCAATTTTGGCCAGCTTGCGGGTATAATTTTATTTACAAACGTGAAGACAGAGCCTGCAATCTGAATGGTAGGGCCCTCCCTTCCGATGGCGCCTCCACCTAAGACCATAAACAGGCTGGACCCGATTTTTGTGATTATGACTCTTAAACTAAGTAACCCCTTTACTTTGCTGTAATGGCGGGGCGTGGCCAGTTCCAAAGCTGCCATCACTTGCGGTATACCACTTCCGCGTGCCCCGGGCGCCAATATTCTTACCATTAACCAGGCAAGCAGGAAACATATTGGTGCCATAATGAAAATCAGCCAGGAATGTCTGGCAAGAGACGTTTGCAATAGATCTTCTGCATAGGAAAATAACTTGGTGTAAGCAACTGCGATTAACCCCACCAGCAAGGATGCAATCCAAAATGGTAAGACCTGTTGCACATGATTTTTCAATTTCCTGGCCTGCATATTTTCAGAAATATGCCATTCTTTTTTCCACAATACCTGCAACCAGTTTCTTTCCATCAGAGATCCATGATAATAAAAAGGGTGTATCCCGGCAAAAATAACTTATAAATGCAGGGGCTTAAAGAAAATTTGGACAGGCTGCATTTCTTAAAATAAAAGCCTCTTTATGTTTGAATTCGCAGAAGTGTTGTGAACGGTTATACAAAATTTACAAGTTGTAAACTATAAATTGATTTTTAGCGTTTATGCCCCATGCAATCTTATACTATTCCGTAGCATGGGTTTTCAATATGTTTTGAATTTAAACTATCTTCGGACTTTTAAAAAATTTACCATGAAAATCACTGTTTTCCTGTCCCTTTTTGTATCCTCATTACTATTTCTTACATCATGCGATAAAGAATATTCTGTAGAAAACGGCATTCAGTTACCTGCCACAGGTTCCCTTAAAGCTGTAAGCGGCGATTGCCAGCCTGCCGTTGTAAATGGTATCTATCGTGCCGGTTCACCGCTGGATGTAGCTACAAATTATATTGATGTAAACCTGGAAGCTACGGCTATTGGCTATTACCGCCTATACTCTGATACCGTTAATGGTATGTATTTTAAAGCTTCCGGTAATATTTATACAACCGGGAATAACGCAATACGACTTACTTCTTATGGGACTCCACTCACAACTGGCACTTATCCTTACACGATAAGTTTTAATGGTTCAGAATGTGTCATTGATGTATTGGTGGTGGATGCGTCTACCGCTGCGGCTACTTTTTCTCTGCAAACCGGTACAGGTGGAGCTTGTTCCGGCGCTGTTGTAAGCGGTATATATAAAGTCAATACGATTCTTGATGGTTCCAATACAGTGCAGTTATCCGTAAACGTTACTGCAGCGGGTACCTGGAATATTAGTGTTCCAAGTAGCAATGGGATGATATTTTCCGGCGCAGGTGTTTTCACTACAACCGGTATTAAAACAATTGTATTGGGAGCAATAGGAACGCCATCCACTGCTGGAAATTTTAATTTTTCGGTACCTCATTCGGGTGCAACCTGTACATTTTCTGTTACAGTAGTTACTAATACTGGTATTAACACACCTGGTAATTTTACGCTGGGTGGCGCTCCCGGTAATTGTACAGGTGCTGTTCTTAGTGGTACTTACATGCAGGGAATTGCCCTCACAGCATCTAATACAGCTAAAGTCAACCTTAATGTTACTGGCCTTGGTACTTATAATCTTACAACCAATACCGTAAATGGCGTGAAGTTTACCGCAATTGGAAACTTCTCTTCCACGGGTGCGCTTCTACTCACGCTGGTTGGTTCCGGTACGCCTACGGCACAAGGTCCCTTTACCTATAAAGTTTATGGTAAAACGGATACCTGTAGTTTCCAGGTTACCTTCCTGCCACCTGCAGCCCCTGCTGTATTTACACTGGTGGGCGCTCCTAATACCTGTACGGCGCCAACGATTGCGGGTGTTTATTCTGCCGGAACTGCTATGACTACAGGGAATACCGTTACAATAAAAGCAAATGTGACCACTGCCGGTTCTTATAGCATTTCTACGCCTACAGTTAATGGTATACAATTCACCGGCTCTGGATTACTGGCTGCCGGAGCCAGTGTTCCTATCGTACTCACGGCAACGGGTACACCAGTGGTTGCAGGTACAAACACTTTTGCACCTTCATTCAGTGGTTCTTTCTGTACTTTTGATATTGTGACCACCGGTGTGGCTTCTGCAACTTACCAATGCAAGATAAACGGTGTCCTTAATACTTTTAATGTAGATGCCTATGCAGAAGTGTTTGATGCGACTACCGGTGACCGTTACCTTTATATGGATGGCTTTACTAACAGTACTATTACCTCTCCAGAATTTACTTTGTACGTTGAAAAAAATGATAACAGTGTTGTGGGTACCGGAACCTACAATGTTGATGGATTTGCCCTGCCCAACGGTTATTTATTAGGTGCGCAATACACCAATGCAACAGGTGTAAATTACCAAACATCCAGTACGATACCGGGTTCCCCTGCAAGCCCCGCTTTTTCCATTTTAGTAACCAGCGTTACTACTTCAAGAGTAATGGGAAGTTTCAGTGGAAAATTAGGCGATAGCACAGGAACACTGGTGACTATAACTGAAGGTATATTTAACCTGCCTATTCAGTAAAATAGAAACGATACTTCTCAATTAAATATCCGGTTTTTCTGCCGGATGTTTTTTTATAATGATATTTAATGTATTCTCTTTTGAAAAATCAGGCAATAACAAAAGTATCGCGGCGGGGCTGGGCCTTATGACTACCCCAGTCACGGGAAAGGATACCCGCCAGCATAGTTTTCATTTTACTAAAGCTTTCCGGTTTTGTTACGTAAAAATCGGCACCCCTGTCATAGGCTTTATCTACAAAATCTGTAACGGCGGTGGTGGAGAAAATTATGACCGGGATAGCTTTTAATTCGGGGTCCTTTCTAATAGCCGAAAGACATTCAAATCCATTCATAAGGGGCATATTCAAATCCAGGAAAATCAGGTCAGGTTTCGATGGTTGAGTATCAGAAAGCAGGGACATAAGCATTTTTCCATCATTGGCCATACTTAGGCCTACTTCAATATTTATCTCCCGAAGAGCTTCTTCAAAAATCAGGCAATCATCTGCATCATCGTCAGCTAAAAAGATATGATGGTGCCTGCCGAGCATAATTTAATCAGTGGTTTGTTGCAAAAAAATAAAAAAAATACAGATAACCAAACTTACCTATCTCATTAACAAGCAAATAGGTATTTGTTTAACTTTTTAGCCTGTTATTCTCCCATACCTTCACTAGTATAACTATTCCGGCTAGCCGAAAGTATACCTTGCAAGGCGGTTATTTCCTGGTCTGTAAAATAACGCCATTTACCCGGCGCCAGTTTTCCGAGCCCGATATGCATTATCCTGATTCTTTTTAATGACGTAACCCTGTATCCCAGGGCTTCACACATTTTCCTGATTTGACGGTTCAATCCCTGTTTCAAAATGATCCTTACCCGGTTGGGTGCTTCCTGTTTTACGAAGCATGCCATGGTAGTACCCCCGTCTATTTTTACCCCCGCCCTCATGTGCTTAATGAATTCAAGATCTGACGGGCGGTCTATCGTTACCAGGTATTCTTTTTCATGTTCATTCCCGGCCCGTAAAATTTTATTAACGATGTCACCATCATTTGTTAAAAAAATCAGCCCTTCGGAAAGTTTATCCAGGCGGCCGATGGGGAATATGCGCTGTTTGTGATTGATAAAACTTATAATGTTGGATTTATCTTTTTGGTCTGTTGTGCAGGTAATACCCTTAGGTTTATTCAACATAATATAAACTGCCTGTTGCTTTTTGCGAACCGGTTCTCCGTCTACTTTTACCACGTCGCCTTCATTCACACGGTTACCCTTATGCGCATCCTGGCCATTTATGGTTACGCGGCATTCTTCTATATACTTATCTGCCTCCCGGCGGCTGCAAAAACCGGAATCGCTGATGTACTTATTTAAACTGATATCCATCATGACTTAAGAAATGTAATGCAAAAAAAAAGAAGCCTGCGCTTCTTTAAATATTATTTAACCAGGCCGCATTAAGAAGTGGCTTCCGGTGCCGGGTTGTTATCAGATTCTTTAGAAATCAGTTTACCGAATTCCGACGTTTTTTTCTTCTGAGCTTTCGGAGCAAACATAACCAACATGCGCTTTCCTTCCATTTTCGGCATTCCTTCCAGGGCACCAACATCTTTCAACCTGTCAGCAAATTTGAGTAATAGGAATTCTCCCCTGTCTTTAAACATAATAGCACGGCCCTTAAACTGAACGTGTGCTTTTACTTTATCGCCTTCTTTAAGAAATTTTTCAGCATGCTTTACTTTAAACTCAAAATCATGATCATCTGTATTAGGCGTAAAGCGGATTTCTTTTACTTCACTGGTTTTGGCCTTCGCCTTCATTTCCTTTTTCTTCTTCTTCTCGTCGTAAAGGAATTTATTATAATCAATGATTTTACACACCGGCGGCTTAGCCCCGGGCGATATTTCCACTAAATCAAGTTGTTGTGATTTTGCAAGATTTTGAGCATCTGCAAGAGAGTAGATGCCAGGTTCCAGGTTTTCGCCCACCAGCCTCACCTCGGGCACTTTAATCATGTGGTTGGTACGGTGTTCCTGTTGTTGTTCTTTTTTAAAACGGGGGTTAAAAGTTCCCCGGGGTCTGGGAGGAAATGCCATTTAAATTTTTTAGTTTACAAAGTTGTTTTTAGTTTCCGACAGGCAATATTGCCGCCGGAATATTTTGAACCGGGCGTTCCGGTTATAAATATAATTCTTTTCCCGGAATGGTCCGGCACTAACGCTAGCGCCTAATCGCTTTTTCGGCTTTTAATTTCTTCACTCAATTCCTGCACAAATGCTGCCAGTTTCTTTACGCCTAAGTCTCCTTTTCCCTGCCGGCGTACGGCTACCTGTTCTTCCAGCATTTCCTTCTCACCCACTACCAGCATATAAGGCACTTTAGCCATTTCTGCATCTCTTATCTTCTTCCCTATTTTTTCGCTGCGGTCGTCTATTTCAGCACGAATATCTGATTTTTTGAGCGTATCCAAAATAGTATTTGCATAATCCATAAACTTATCGCTGATTGGCAGAATCTTAACCTGCACGGGTGCCAGCCAGGCGGGAAACTTTCCGGCATAATGCTCCAGCAGGAAACCGATAAAACGCTCGTGCGTGCCTAAGGGCGCACGATGGATGATAAGGGGTACGTCAGTTCCATTATCAGCTGTTGTATAGCTGAGTTTAAAACTGCGTCCCTGTGCAAAATCTACCTGGTTGGTGGCCAGGGTAAACTCCCGGCCGATGGCGCTCCAGATTTGTACATCTATCTTAGGACCGTAAAATGCACCCTCGCCTTTTACCTCTACAAAGGGAATATTATGTTGTATTAATACACTCCGCACCAGTTCTTCCGTTTCCAGCCACAGTTCCGGCTCGTTCACATATTTTTCGCCCAGTTTTGCCGGGTCATGCAGGGAGAGGCGCATGACGTACTTATCTATTCCGAAAATTTCAAAATACTTAATGTACATGTCATTCACTGCCTTAAACTCCTGTGCAAACTGCTCCTTGGTGCAATAAATATGAGCATCATTCATGTGCAGGCACCGCACCCGCATAAGGCCAAAGAGCTCCCCGCTTTGCTCGTAACGGTAGCAAGTACCATACTCTGCAATGCGGTAAGGCAAATCTTTATACGTCTTGGGCTCTGCATCAAAAATTTTATGGTGATGCGGGCAGTTCATGGCTTTAAGGTAATATTTGGTGCCATCCATTTCCATGGGGGGAAACATACTATCTGCATAATACGGCAGGTGGCCACTGGTAATGTACATACTTTCCTTGGCTATGTGTGGCGTTACAACTCTTTTATAACCACCAGCATTTTCCGTTTCCTTTGCCAGTTTTTCCAGCTCTTCAATTATAACAGTTCCCTTTGGCAACCATAATGGAAGGCCCTGCCCCACATCATCATCCATTGTGTAAATACCCAGTTCTTTTCCCAACTTCCGGTGGTCGCGTTTTTTAGCCTCTTCCAGCATAGCCAGGTATTCATCCAGTTCCTTTTGTGCCGGGAAGGTCACACCATACACCCTTGTAAGTTGTTTATTTTTTTCATCTCCTTTCCAATATGCACCGGCAACACTGGTGAGTTTGATGGCTTTAATGAATCCTGTAGAGGGAATATGCGGCCCACGGCATAAATCGGTAAAACCGCCCTGGCTGTAGAAAGTAATTTCACCATCGTTTAGGTTCTGAAGCAGGTCGAGTTTATATTCATCTCCCTTATCAGAGAAATAAGAAACGGCTTCATCTTTTCCCATAAACTTACGCTCATAGGAATTATTTTGTTTAGCCAGTTCACTCATCTTTTTCTCTAAAACTGCCAGGTCCTCTTCAGTAAGTTTTTTATCTCCCAAATCCATATCATAATAAAAACCTTTCTCCAAAGCAGGGCCTACCCAGAATTTTACTCCCGGGTACATATTTTCTACGGCTTCTGCCATAAGATGCGCAGAGGAATGCCAGAAAGTATTTTTAGCTTCAGCATCATCCCAGGTGAGCAGTTTAAGCGTACTGTCAGTATCAATGGGGCGGTTGGCATCCCATACTTCACCATTAATATTAGCAGCAAGAACTTTCCGCGCCAATCCTTCGCTTATAGATTTGGCAATGGCCAGGGCACTGGTTCCTTTTTCATATGTCCGTTGGCTCCCATCGGGCAGGGTAATTTGTATCATGTTATAAGAAATAATTACTTTATGCGAAGGGCAAAATTAACTAATCCTTAGGTAATGAGCACGTTAATTAGCCGGAAATAAAAATCTATGCAGGTACATTTGTACAGCGATACTTACCTTAATAAAAAATGAATAAACTTTTACTTCCCCTTTCTTTTCTGTTTTTCTGCTTATCTACCCAGGCCCAAAATTTTACCGGCCAGTGGAAAGGTTCGTTCTATGATAAAAGTTCAGATTTTAATGGGTGGGGCGGAGACCGGTGTGATTATGTGCTGGACCTGGAAAGTAACGGGAACAAAATTGCAGGTTATTCCTATACTTACTTTACAGAAGATGATAAAAAATTCTATACCATTTGTAAGGTGGAAGGTTTTTTAGATAAATCAAAAAAATATGTTGAAATAAGGGAAACAGAACGTACCAAAACAAATGTGCCGGTAGAGATGCGCAATTGTTTCCAGGTACATAAACTCACTTATTCACAAGGTGCAGAGGCCGAAAGCCTTAATGGAAGCTGGATACCTGCACCAGATCAATCCGGTAACTGCGGGTTTGGAATAACATCTTTGCAGCGCCGTGTTTTAAATAGTTCTTACCGTGGGTTTGTTCCTAAATCTAAACCAATTACTAAAAAATTACCGGAGAAAAGACCTGTAAAAAAAGCAAATAATACAACAGCTTCACATGATTTGGCTATCCATTCCAAACCCAAACCTCCAGCCCGCGTATTACCTGCCCGTGATAGTGAAGCCTCTCCTATTGTTCGCCAGGCGGAGACAAAACCGGAACTTTCCCTGCAGCGCCCCGGATCTCGTGCATATGAAAAGCGCACCACTTCCCTTTTACGCACACTCACCTTAAATGCCGACCAGGTAAGAATAGATTTATATGATAATGGTGAAGTAGACGGAGACAGCATATCTCTTTTTATGAATGGAAAATTACTCATGGCCAGTAAAAGACTGAGTGAAAAGCCGATTACGATTATGCTTAACCGTAAGGACCTGGATGATGTGAATGACCTGGTAATGTATGCGGAAAACCTCGGTACCATTCCGCCTAATACAGCACTCATGGTGGTTACCGATGGCGCTAACCGATATGAAGTGCGCATAACGAGTGACTTGCAAAAAAGCGGAACAATTCGTTTTCTCAAACGATGATATAGATTATGGTTGCGCTTTGATAGTATCTTTTATTTCCCCGCAATGCAGCATGCCTGCTTTATATTTAGGATGATTGCTGCCCAGGTAAGGGTTTACAATTTCCACGCTGTTACTTATCCAGTTTGCGCCTACCTCATCATCAAAAGCCATAGGGCAGTTTTGTAAATAGAGTTTCTCGCCATCATAATTTACTGTGCGTAAAAAAGAGGGGTACATAATTTCTGTAAGGGAACTAAAATCTTTGCGCATTTCTGTCACGTTAGGCTGAGCCAGTAAACTTTCTGCATTGCTTTTAAGATCTCCGGCATTGGCTAATGCAGTCTGGTAAACCAGGTCGTTATTTTTTAATTCACTTAAGGGCAGGGCATCCAGTTGTTTTAAAAAATTCCGGGTATTATTTTTTGCACCTGCCGTATCGGCACTTACAAAGGCATCTTTAGTCTGCAGGTATGCTGTTACCAGGTTATCTATGCGTGTATTAAAGCTGTCAGAATGTTGCCGGAGAGTAATGGGAGCCTGCTTTTCGGCTTTAGGCTTAGAAGGTTTTTGCTTATTAATATACCAATAAACACCAAAACCTAACAGGCCAAGTATAATCAGAAAATATAAGGCTCGCATGAAGTTTATTTTTTTTCAAAGGTAATTGATCTGCTATATAATGTACAGGTGGCCTATGCTTTCTCTATATTATATTCCCTTTAGCTGCTTTCTGGAACATGGAATAGGTTAATTTTGCATCGCTTTTAAACAGCACTCTATGTTATTAGGATTACAGAATGTGACTTTTGAATTTGGCGCCCGCACCATTGTGGAAGATGCGACCTGGCATATACAACCCAATGAGCGGATAGGTTTAATTGGGTATAACGGTACAGGAAAGTCTACCTTGCTAAAGGTGCTTACAGGCCAGTACTCTCCCGCAAAAGGCACTGTGGAAAAGGGCCGAGAAACCACTATAGGTTTTTTACACCAGGATTTATTAGGGTTTGATACAGAAGATTCCATCCTTGAAGTGGCCTTAGGAGCTTTTGAAAGAGTGAAAGAACTGGAAAAGGAATTAGAGGTCCTGGGAGAAAAGCTTGCCGAAACCGGTGATGAACAACTGGCTCACGATTACGCTGACCTGCTGCATGAAATGGAAGTATTAGATGGGTACAGCATTCACCATAAAACGGAAGAGATATTGCAGGGCCTGGGCTTTGCCAATGCAGATTTATCTAAACCATATAAAAATTTTAGCGGGGGCTGGCGCATGCGTGTCTTGCTGGCTAAAATGATACTGCAACACCCGGATGTATTGTTGATGGATGAACCGACCAATCACCTGGATCTACCGAGTATCGAATGGTTGGAGAAATACCTGCAGCACTATCCAGGTGCTGTTGTAATTGTTTCGCATGATCGTTTTTTCCTGGATAGGATGGTGACTAAAGTGGTAGAACTTTACCAGCAGGAATTACATTTTTATACCGGCAATTATTCTTATTACGACACGGAAAAAGCGTTGCGTATTGATATGCAGAAAAAAGCGTATGATAATCAGCAGGACTATATAAGGCAACAGGAAAAATTTGTAGAACGGTTTAAAGCAAAAGCCAGTAAAGCAGCGGCAGCGCAAAGTATTGTTAAGCGCCTGGACAAAATTGAAAGAATTGAAGACGTAGAGCTGGAGCGGCCTAACATGAAAATTAATTTTGCTGTGGAACGCCAGCCGGGAAAAGTTATCTGT
Organism: Ferruginibacter sp.; assembly: GCA_039926825.1. Taxonomy (GTDB): domain Bacteria; phylum Bacteroidota; class Bacteroidia; order Chitinophagales; family Chitinophagaceae; genus Ferruginibacter. The sequence goes on along the minus strand of JBDSWG010000094.1, from coordinate 46,926 downwards.
ACACTGAAGCACGTAAGTAAAAGTTTTGGAAATGTAAAAATCCTGGAAGATACAGGTGCTGAAATTGATCGCGGTGATAAGGTGGCGCTTATTGGTGCCAATGGAAAAGGAAAAAGTACCCTGCTGCGTATTATTGCCGGTGCCGAAAGTTTCACCGGCCAGCGGGAATGGGGACATAACGTTGTAGAAAGTTTTTATGCCCAACACCAACTGGAGGCATTAAATCTGAACAATGATATTATAGAAGAAATGAAGGAAGCCCGCAGCGGTAAAAATGATTTGGAGTTACGCAGTTTATTAGGGGCATTTCTTTTTAGCGGGGATAGTGTAGAGAAAAAAGTGAAAGTGCTGAGTGGTGGAGAAAAAGCCCGTGTGGCCCTGGCCAAAACCATTGCGAGCAAAGCAAATTTTTTAATGCTGGATGAACCTACGAATCACCTGGATATACATTCTGTAGATCTGCTGGTAGAAAGCCTAAAAAAATATGAAGGCAGCTTGGTACTCGTAAGCCATGACAGGTATTTCATTAGCCGGCTAGCTAACAAAATATGGGAAATTGAAGATCATAAAATCGTAGAATTTAAAGGCACTTACGCAGAATGGGAAGACTGGAAAGAGCGGCGTATGAAGGCAAGGGCAGAAGAAGAAAAATTAAAATCTCGTGAAGAAAAACCAAAAGCAATAGCTGCTCCCGTAACCCAGCCAAAAGTGCAGGATAATGATGTGAAAAAAGAATTGCAAAAAATTAAAACCCGTTTCAAAAACCTGGAAGAAAAATTAGTGCTGCTGAATACACAAAAGAATACATTGGAAGCCGCATTGTCTGAACCGGATATTTATAGCAACAAGGAAAAATTTGCTGTAGCAGAATCAAAATATAATAAAGCTGTGGCAGATTTGAATGCTGCCGATAAAGAATATGAAGAAGTGTTTGAAAAAATGATCGACCTGGAAGGTTAATTATAACTCTTATTTGTATTTTCCGGTGCTAATAAAAATCATTAATCATGAAGTTTAAATCAATCTCCATTATTGGTGGCGGAAACCTGGGTATAGCAATAGCAACGGGGTTAATCAACAGGAATTTTTGCCCGGCCTCTGCCATTACCATCACCCGCCGAAACACTGCCCCACTTTTTGGTTTGCAGGCAAATGGTGTGCACATTACCAACGATAACAAAGAAGCCGTAAATAACAGCGAAATTATTATCCTGGCTGTAAAGCCGTTCCAAATAAAAGATATTTTGGTAGAGATATGCCCGGAACTAACGGCTAGCCATATACTGGTTTCTGCAGTTACAGGCGTAAGCACGGGAGAAATTGAAGAAGTGATAAAAGCCCGGTGTTCTATTTTCCGGGCCATGCCTAATACAGCTATAGCTATAGGAGAAAGCATGACCTGCCTTTCCAGCCCCAAAGGCAGTGAAGCAGATAGAGTTTATGTGTCTGCCCTTTTTTCTGCGCTGGGTAAAACAACTTTTATTGAAGAACAATTGATGAATGCCGCAACCGTATTGGGCGCATGCGGTACAGCATTTGCCATGCGCTACATCCGGGCCAGCATACAAGGCGGGATAGAAATCGGTTTCGATGCATCAACGGCAAGCCTCATAGCGGCGCAGACGGTAAAAGGTGCAGCAGAATTATTACTTACCACGCATACCCACCCCGAACATGAAATAGATAAAGTAACCACACCTAAAGGATGCACCATTGCCGGCCTAAATGAAATGGAGCATAAAGGTTTCAGTTCCAGCCTGATTAAAGGCATTGTTGCCAGTTATAATAAAATCGGTTAGGCTTCTGCGTTATTAAAGAATTCCAATGTTTTATCCAGTATGGCCTGCATGGGTTCTGGCAGATAGGTATGTTCCCAGGGATGTTGCCGGCCAAAAACGTGATCACTATCTACAGTGAATATTTTAGCGGAGGGTTGTGCATCCTGAAGTTCATAAGCTTTAGCGACAGGCACTGCCGGGTCAGATGAACCATGGCAAATTAAAAAAGGAATGTGCAATTTTTTAGCTGCGGCTATAATGTCCAGTTGCACGGCATGTTGCTGGTAATCTTCATAAAGGTGAAAATATAATGGCATATCCTGTCCCGTACGGCCATTTTTATAAAAAGCGACGCCTTTTTCTTTCCATTCCTGTATTTTTTCCGGCGCCCAGGAACCCCAGGGTGTTTTTGCGGCAGTAATTGATGCCCACGTAACCAACTTTTTTATACGACTATCCTGCGCAGCAGTCAATATAACCAGGCCCCCACCCATACTATGGCCCAGCAGGTAAATTTTGTTTTCGTCTATGTGGTGCCGGTAGTCATTTTCAGGATCCGAAACCCAATCTATAATTTTTTCCAGGTCTGCCAGTTCCAGGGAGATATTGTTTTTACCAAAGGCTTCCAGGTTTACAAATTCTTCCGGTTGGGCAAGGCTGGTTCCGTTGTGGGAAAAATTGAATTTCACGAATGTAAATTCCTTTGCTATTGCCTGCCGGGCAATAAGATCAAAATTACCCCAGTCTTTAAACCCATTAAACCCATGCGCATAAATGATGACCGGTTTCTTGCCTGTACCCTCATAAAAAATATCTGCTACCAGGGGTAAGGAATTAGAACCAGTAATGACTAAATTTTTTATTTCTGCCATATTGTAAAAATATTCATTCTTTATTTGAGTACGTGTTTTGTCAGAACCATTTCGTTTGGAACTAAAATTGAGGTGGTCATATTCAAAAAATTATGACAGGTATAAAAGATAAAAACCAGGATTTTCATCCACGTAAACATATTTTCGAACGTTTTTCTACTAAAGTTACACGTATTACTGGCAGTCCGGCAGCATTTATTCTTGCCCTTAGTATTGTTATTATCTGGGGCATAACCGGCCCTTTATTTCATTATAGTGAAACGTGGCAATTGGTGATAAATACAGGAACGACCATCATTACCTTCCTGATGGTTTTCCTCATCCAGAAATCCCAGAATAAAGATTCCCTGGCCATACAGTTGAAATTAAATGAACTGGTTGCCTCTAATAAATATGCCAGCAACCGTTTAGTGAGTGTAGAAGACATGACGGAAGATGAACTGAAAATTATACAACGTTATTACAGTAAACTCAGCGAATTTGCCCGGCAGGATAAAAGTCTTCAGGAGTCTCATTCCATAGATGAAGCACGAGATGTACACAACCTGAAAGCCAACATGGATAAAGAAATGGAAGAAAGAAATAATAAGTAAACTGTTCTTTTTGCCTTGCGGGTAATTTATTCAAATAGACCCAAATGCTGTTCTTAAAAAGAAGCTATTGTATAAACCCCTAGAGATATATGAGAGGCATTTATGACATCACTTACCTGTGATATCTCTGTTCCGTTTTTTAAAATCTTTAAGGTAACTGTAGCAGAATTTGCAGTACCGGCCCAGGAGGCAGGTGGATAAAGTACAAGTTTAACTACGGTAGGTGCACCTCCACTTTCTACGGGGAAAGCTGAAATTATTTTTTGCCAGGTAAGACCTGTTACAGCTTCAGTGTTATATGAACTATTATTCAGGGTATATTGTGCTGTGAAGGCTGCCGGTGCTGATACAGTGACTTCATATTTTATCTCTACAGTTGAATTGGATTTTTTACAGGCAGAAAATAAAAAGCAGGTAATAAGCAGGCAGAGAAAATGGGATTTTTTCATTAGTTAAATTTTAAAGTATTAAATAATGCCGGACCTTTGAAGAATAAATGTCAGCTATTTAATTCATTCCTTCTTAAATCGGCAGCATTATTTTTCAACATTATTTATCCTTCTCCCATTTTATGTGATAGGAAATATGGGGAAATGATTGGGTTCTTTAATTCAAAAATGAAATATAATTTACTTCATGAGCCGCAAGCAATTTCTCCGTAGCAACAGGTAGTTGCCAGGCATATATATATCCTGTAAGCGGTGACGATTTTATTAAAAGATGTATGCCGGTATTTAAAGATTTTAAAGGTTTAAGGTAGCACCTGTTTTAGCGCTACTTACCCATTGGAGATGCAGCTCTTCTTTCACCCAATTTAGTTTGATATCCTCTTTCGAAAAACCAGTCTATCAATTAATTTTTCCCAGCTTTCATGTCTGCAGCATTATCTACTGAAGCCTGGTAAGGGTTTGGATTTCCTTTGCCTGTATCCACAAGTTGCTTCAGGCTGCCGGTAATATAATTACTCCAGGAATCTGCACAAATGTCAAAACATTCATAGGCTGGTACAAGGCCTTCATGCGTAAAAGCAAGTTGAGTTTTATCATCTTTTTCAGTGATATCAAAATGAATTTTCGTACCTGTCCATTCTGATGTGTCTTTGGTAAAATTGAATTCATTTTCAAGTACATCCCACATAATTCTTTCATTGGGTTTAAATTCTATTATTTTGATAACACAACGATGAACATCTTTATAATGATAATTGAAAGTTTCATTTAGCCCGTTAGTACGGCCTTCTATTTGCTCCGACCACCAGCCGCGAACATTGCACACGGCATTAAATACTTCTTCAGCCGATTTACTGGTTTCAAATAATGTGGCAAAACTTTTATCCTGCATAATAAATATTTTTAGATTTAAAATTGTTTATCCCAAATTCAATTTGCAACCCTGTTAAAAGTATAACTTTTATTCAAAGCTAATAACTATGATGGAAAAAGCCTGAGCTAATGCTGGCTTTAAGAAGGGGAAAATATACAAGTTCCAAAATTTATTCCGGGAAGAAGGCTTTGCTGAGCAAAGTGCAAAAGATGAAAGTAATGCGACGCAACGATGATGCTGGAAGATATGCTGCTGGTATCAAAAATATTGAAATTGAATCGTCAGCTCAATTTAAAAATATGACACTGGTGCCTAAATAATAATTTATTTAGAAAAAAAAGAGCAACACTCATCGGCACTGCTCTTTTTACAATAGGGAAAATTTTATTTATTAAATGCAGCTTTCAAATCAGTAGCTGCCATTGCCTGTGCATCTTTTGCCTGGGAAACGACTGCGGCCATCCCAAAAAACTCATGCGTAGTACCACTGTATAATTTATAGTTTACCGGTACGCCCGCTTTTTTAAAATTTTCTGAAAGGCTTTCACCTTCACTCCGCAACGGATCATATTGGGCAGAAATTATTGTTGTCGGCGGTAAGTTCTTAAGATCTGCAGTTACCAATGATATTTTAGGGTCTTTGCCATCAGCCGGGCTGTTCAGGTATTTTTCAAAAAACCATTTCATAAGACCCGAGCTTAATGGTTTGGTGCTGTCACTTTCCATATAAGATGTTGTCGTAAAATCATAGCCGGCAATTGGATATACCAATACCTCATACACAGGCATCTGAATTTTTTTATCGCGGGCCATCATACTCACAGCAGCGGCCAGGTTACCGCCAGCACTCTCTCCTACTAATGCTATTTTTTTTGGATCGCCCTTAAGAGTTGCTGCATTCTTTACAGCCCAATCGTAGGCTGCATAACAATCATTGTGAGCCGTTGGAAATTTAAACTCCGGGGCCTGGCGATATGCTACTGAAATTACAATGGCTTCTACCTGGTTTGCCAGGCCTTCGGCAGAAGCATTATAAGTGTCCAAATTTGCTATAACCCAGCCACCGCCGTGATAGTAAACAATTACCGGGTAAGAATCTTTACCCGTTTTGGGCGTGTAAATGCGCACCGGGATATTTCCACCCTGTATAGCAATATCTTTATTTACAATATCTACATTACTCGCAGGCGCAGGAATGTTATTGTCCTTCATTACATCCATTGCAGCATCTGCAGGGGAAGGTTTTTTCCTGGCTTCTGTTGCGGGCAGGCTTGTTAATGGCGGAGCATTGTAGCTGCCAAGTTTTTCTATTACCACAGCCATAGGGTCCGTCATGTCTTTACCCCAGGCTGGCTTAGGTTGTGCGGGTTTCATCTCATTAGTTTGCATCGTTGAATCTTTGTTCATAGTATTATCATTTGTTGAAGTTGTACTGCTGGTATCATTGCAGGAAAATAATATTAATGAAGTAGTGAGGGCTATAAATGCCGACTTCTTTGGAATAAAAGAAAACTGTATCATTGAAACTTGTTTGGAGGTTAAAAAAATCTGCCGCGTGGCGGCATGAATATGTTCGCAATTTCCAGACCTAAAAAAATAGCTATAATTATTATTTCATTTTTAATGTAAATAAAACAAAGTTGTTTAACCTTTCGGATAACTATCGCGTAAATAGTTATACAATCTTACTTTGATTAAAAATAAATTTGCCTGCAAGACGCATTAAAATTGTTTAGGAGAAAATTGAAGCAGCTCGTAACAATTTCCTAAAATCTCCCTCTATTTTTTTTCACCGGAATATTTATCTGTAAAATGTTCGGTGCGCTTGGGTAGTGAAAATTTGTCGTCATTATAGTTAGTGGAGTTTCCTTTTGGAATAGTCAATGAAACCCATTTCTTATCAGCAGCCATTTTTCCTATAAATACAATTTGGCCAACATGATAGGCATAATGTGTGAGCTGCCTGTTAATTGCATCCGTGACGGACTGACCCATATTGCGAATGAAAACTTCCTTTTCCAGGTCATTCTCAGTTAATTTGTCTAACGTGCTGAATAAGCAGGCCCAACCTTCATTCCATTTTTTCAAAATTTCGATCCGGGAGGTTAAGTCATCTTCAAATTCTGCATCCCTTTGCCGCCAACCTTTTTCCCCGTCAGATGTTAAAAAATCCGTCCAGCGGGAAAGCATGTTACCCGACATGTGTTTTACTATGGTTGCGATGCTATTACTTTCTTCATTAAACTTCCAGTTAAGTTGATCGTCGGAAAGCTGGTCGAAAGTTTTTTCACCGAGCATTTTGTAATACCGGAATAATTTTTTTACACTATCTATATAATTATCAGCCATGTTATTTATTTTGGAGTTGCTAAGTGAACTTATTACAGTTAGTTTAATGATTTTTAAAATTGTATTGCTTAAGCAAGGAATCTCCTACTAAAATTACAATAAAATGAAGCGTAAAAATTGGACCATTTCAGTGTTTTAAAAAATGCTTTCAATGTTTGTAAGCGCATTACCCTTTACGAGTTTAATATAATTTCTATAGCAGGATTAAGACCCAGTATATCCCTGATAAATTCTTTTTTATGCAAAGGCGAAATAAGCACGTGTGTTTTTTTGTTGTATAAAATATCGAGGCGATCTAATGATGCTGCTGGAGAACTTAATGGGTTGCGTGTTTCTGATATTTTGCTGATGGAATCTATGGGAATTTCTGAGTGATATAAAATGCCACAGTGAATAATGAGTGTTTTGTCTTTAATAATATAAAATGTGTTCCGGAAAGTATGTACCAGGAAAAATGTTGTTATTGCCATCATTATAAGCCCGGGCCAACTGTTTTTACTGAATATCATAATTGCTGTCAGCGTGCCTAAAATTATCACGAGGGGATATACTATTTCCCGGCCTATGCGGGAGGGATATTTTTTATACATGAAGGAAAGTGATTGATTCAATTTTTAAACGCGGCCAAATTAATTTACCGGTTAACGGTTAGGCTATAAATATATGTTATCATTCTTGTTGTGGCAGCCAGAAATTAACCTGGCCAATAAGCTTAGGCTTTCGCCTACGTTCCATTACGGTGCCGTCTAAATGATATTGATTATTATACCAGGATAATTTTAAATACAATTTTGTGTATCCCGGATTTACGAGGTTTGCCGGGGTCCTAATTTTATATTCGGTTACAATAAATGAATCGGGGCAGAGCTGAACCACCTTTGCCTCGCATATAAATATAGAATCTTTTCGTATAACATATTTATATTCTCCTTGCCGGTGTAAATTCATAAAATTTCCTCCTTCTGTATAGGTCGTGGCCTTATAACCCACCCCAGGTTGTGGTGTAAATTCAATTTGCATTTTAGTCACCATGTTTCCTTCAGTTGAAACACCATCCCATTTACCTGCGGGCAACTGGGCACCAGCAAATAAATATGTATAGTTTAAAACAAAAATGAGTAAAATAGTTTTCATCGCATTATAAGTCTAAATGACACGTATTGGAAGATACAAATATTTTGAAGATTACGAGGTTACTTTTTATAGTTTCTCAACATTAAGGAAAAAAAATAGTTATATGAAAATATCATTTGTTCAACACGGTTTCTTCTTTCTTAAATTATTAAACTCTGCCTGCTCTCAACAAAATAATAAAGAAGTTTCGCAGGCTGAAACTGCTACAGTCAGCACAAATGTTTTCCCTGTTTCGTCTTTAGCTGTTGTGCCTGGTGAGATGGATTGTTTATACTTATAATCGAAAAAGAGTTGTAATATCACCCGTATCGAAATAAACGAATGGGCTACTCTTTAAATACCATGTTTAAATATTTCTAATAATAGGCGGGGTGTAACTTAACTTCGCTTATATTTTTTGATAATTTATAAATACGCATGAATATGAAAAAGATAATTATTGCCCTGGATTATAATCCATCAGCGGAAAAAGTAGCCGAGAAAGGATATGAAATTGCTAAGGCAATGCAGGCGGAAATAACGTTAGTTCATGTGATTACGGAGCCAGCTTTTTATGCTATGCAGTATTCTCCCATCATGGGCTATACAGGGTCTTACACAGAAGGAACTGTAGAAGTTGTGGATGACATTAATAATAAAGGGAAAGATTTTTTGATTGCTTCTGTAAAGCATCTTGGAGATGATTCCATTAAAACCAAACTTCTTTCCGGGGACGATGTAGACGAATCCGTTTTGAAATATTGCGAGAAGCAACAAGCAGATGTTCTCATAATCGGGTCACACAGTCATAAAGGCCTGGCGGGAATATTTGATACCGATGTTTCTTCTGACTTAATAAAGCACACAAAGATTCCACTTCTTATTATACCTACCGGAGAGTAAAGATTTTTAAATATAAGTTGAGATAAACAGAGGAATATAATCTCTGAAGGATTATATAATGCCCTGGGTTAACGCATCATTTAAAATTTATCATTCATCATTCAACATTTAAAATAACTCCCCCTGCCCACTCTTACTTTCCGTTACTTCCCATTCCATCTCTACCGTTTTTGAATAGTCTGTAAGCTTTGCGCCTGCTGCCTTCCAGCCCATAACATCTACAAGTTTTTCTACTTTAAACTTGGCTTTATTTACCTGCTGGCCTCGCCCGGTCTGCACTTTTAAAATAGGATGCGGGTGGCTGGTTACAGCTTCCAGGCGATTGCCTTTACCTTCCTTTATGAACATGAATTTGCTGTGCAGCGTGGTGGTTTCTATATAAAACCGCTTTATATTGTATTGCTGTTTTTCATTGTCCAGGTAAACGGCAGTAATGGTTTTCTCCGGGTCAAATTTTTCGAGCAATAATATTTTTTCCGGCTCAAAACGCTGGGTCAGTTCCTGGTCCACAATTTCATAGTGACCATCATCATACATCACCAAAATGCAATCTTCGGCTTCAAACTTACCCAGGTACTCTCCTTTTTCTTCACTGTTTAGCCTTCCAAATTTATTATCGAACCAGAGTTTTTTTGCATCTAAAGTAGAACGGCCGGCTTCTTTAAATTTCACAGATTTAATCGGGTATTTCGTCACCTGGTTGCCAATACTCCCCCGCCCTTTTATTTCCATTTCTTCAAAATAAAAATCAAATTCTTTATTGCGTGCTGAGGATCCGGGCGTGAGCACAACCTTTACCACTTCAGCTTCTCCATTAGGATTATAGCTGAAATAATGCACTTTGCTGTTGTCACTGCCTTTGGTGAGGTCGTATTCTTTTTCCCGCGTTATGCCGGTTACATTAAAACGTTTGGCATAGCTGGTTTTCGATTTGCCATCCATGTAAATCATATTATACGTGGTACGTTCATCAGCTTTCTGAAACACGGCCACGTGCAGGATATCCTTGCCGATAAAAACTTTATCGCTCACCCTTACTACTTTCATAACCCCACCTTTGGTGAAAGCGATAATGTCGTCCAGTTCTGAAACTTCTGTAATGAATTCATCTTTCTTTAGACCGGTGCCAATAAAGCCGTCAGCATAGTTTGCGTAAATTTTTATATTCGCAATAGCTACTGTTTTGGCCTGTATCACATCAAACTGGCGAATTTCTGTTTTGCGCTCCCGGCCCTTGCCATATTTCTTTAGCAAATTTTCATAATACGAAATGGCAAATTCTGTCAGGTGCGCCAGGTCAAATTTTACCTGCTTCATTTCTGCTTCCAGTTTTTTTATCTGGTCGTTCAGCTCTTCAATATCCAGGCGGTAAATCCGGCGTACAGGCTTCTCCGTTAATTTTAAAATATCTTCCCGGGTAATGTCTCTTTTCAGTTTCTTCTTAAATGGTATAAAAGCCTTGTCAATAGCGGCTATCACTTTATCCCAGGTTTCATGCTTCTTCTCCAGTTCCTTGTAAATTTTTTCTTCAAAGAAGATTTTTTCCAGGGAAGTGTAATGCCATTTTTCTTCCAGTTCTCCTAACTTAATTTCGAGTTCCCGTTTTAATAAGTCCCGTGTAAGATCCACGGAGGTTTTTAATAATTCCGGTACGCCCAGGAATTGGGGCTTATTATTAGCAATCACGCAGGCATTGGGAGAAATGCTCACTTCACAATCTGTAAAAGCAAAAAGTGCATCTATGGTGATGTCCGGCGAAATACCCGGCGCCAGTTCTATGATTATCTCCACATCAGCGGCCGTATGATCCGTAACTTTTTTGACTTTAATTTTTCCCTGGTCATTTGCCCGTACAATGCTGTCCATTAATTGCGTGGTGGTGACACCATAAGGCACACTGCGTATAACGAGCGTTTTCTTATCCTGTTCTTCCACATCAGCCCTCACCCTCACCTTTCCACCCCGCCTGCCTTCATTATACAGGCTGGCATCCAGCGTGCCTCCTGTTTGGAAATCCGGAAGCAAGTCAAATTTCCTTCCCTTGAGGTATTTTATAGAAGCATCTATCAGTTCACAGAAATTATGCGGCAAAATTTTAGTGGCCAGGCCAACAGCAATTCCCTCAGCACCCTGGGCTAGTAAAACAGGGAATTTTGCAGGCAAGGTAACCGGCTCATTTTTCCGCCCGTCATAACTCAATTGCCAGTTTGTGGTTTTGCTGTTAAACATCACTTCCAGCGCAAACTTGCTCAGGCGTGCCTCAATGTATCTTGCAGCCGCCGCATCATCACCCGTTCGTACATCTCCCCAGTTTCCCTGCGTTTCTATCAGCAAATCCTTCTGTCCCAGATTCACCATGGCATCGCCAATACTGGCGTCGCCATGCGGATGGTATTGCATACTCTGCCCGATGATATTGGCCACTTTATTAAAACGGCCGTCATCCATTTCCTTCATGGCATGTAGGATGCGGCGCTGTACAGGTTTTAGCCCGTCTTCAATAGCAGGCACTGCCCGCTCCAGTATCACATAACTGGCATAATCCAGGAACCATGTTTTATACTGGCCGCTTACGCCGGTATCACTATGTTTATAATCTTCTTTTATTTTTTTTGCCATATGGAGATCACGCTCTTACGGAGCTTGTTGCGCTGTATTTGTAAGAATATCTTTGGTTGCAATATTATGAAAGTAAAGGGAGTTATCGTTTTTACGGTTTTACAGGTGTGAGTATATCAGTGTAGCCCTGTCTTTTCTTGCCTATTCTTGCCGATGAAACCCAAATGCGTATCCGAAAACCCAGAGAAATATTTCAAGCCATACCCAAACATCCTGTCCAGCGAAGAATGCCCGAAAAGCAATATCCCGGTAATTAATAAAAGCTGAGAAGCATACAAATATCCAATAGCTGCAATTACCAGGGCAAGGCCTTTATGATGAAAAATATTATAGCTTAAAGCGCCAGCTTTATTGCCGGCCAGGTATCCGAGCATGCTAATATCTGGTCCCAGCAATAAAAGGATATAAATCCACCAGGGCAGGCTCATATAAAACAATACCGTAGTAGCCAGTATGAACATGGCAGCTTCTTCTGTCCTTATCAGGATTTTCATGCTTCGGTTGTTGGTGTTGATTTCTGCTTCAGTTCAAAGTCTTTCATATTGGCCATATTTCCCTGCATATCTAGTTCATCACTGGAGACCATTTCCTTTAACCTCCAAAGCAGGTAAGCGTCGCCGGTAGTATGCGTAGCTTTAGTAAGGTGCTGATTAATAATTTTTGAGGCTTTTTGCCAGTCGCCGGATATTAGTTTCTTTAATTCACCATCGTAAAAATCTTCATTTTTACTCACCAGTTTCTTACCGCCTTCCAGTAATCGCACCCCGCCATTTTCTTGTGACAGTTTTTCCCATTCATCCGGGTCGGTTTCAAATTCACTCAAGGTAACTTCACGGGCCAACTTTTTGGCTTTTAAAAATTCTTTGGCCGGAATCTCTGAAAGCCACTGGGGGTAAAAGATATTTCCTTTTTCATGGAAGAAAGGCAGGTTGTTTAAATAAAGAATCTGGATGCGACCGGCAAAATCTTTGAGTTGGGTCATCAGCCAGAAATACCCGCTCACATCATGTTTGTTCTGGGCCGCCCAAATCCAAATTTCTTCTTCATCATTGGCTTCAAGCTTTTCTTTCAAGGATGCAACCGTAGCATTATCATCCACGCTTCCATCTTCTGTGCTTGCAGCCAGGTCACTACCTTCCAGCACTTTCCGCCACCAGTTTTTCCGTGTAGTTTTACCTTCTTCGGAATAAATATCCTGTATTGGCCCCACTGCATAATCATCTTTGATTAAAACAATTTCTCCAGCAAGGGTCTCGTCAAGGGCCTGCGCAGCATTCAAGACTTTTACATCCGGTTCATTAAAAACTATGTGAATCATGAATTGATTTTTTCTGCCGATACAATATAGTAAACGGCGGTGGTAAAAAAATTACGGGCAAACGGAACTTTGCTCACCCATTTGGCCTGGCTTTTCGGCTTCCAGCCAAATTTATATTGGTAAACGGGATTGATAAGCCAGTGCTTTTTCAACTCCACCCGGTACCCGGTTTTCTTTATTATTTTTTCAAAGCGTTCGATGGAAATTCCGGTTTGTTTTATTTCCACCAGGTCTTCATTGTATTGATGAGTCAGCTTCATGAGGCCTTTAAAAATGGGCCAGGGCAGTAAGTGCCACCAAGGTGTTTTTGCGAGCCAGCCTTTCAACACCTGTTGATGGCCACCATAAGGCATATACCAGGGCGGGAAGGCAAAGAATATGATTCCACCTGGTCTCAGGAAACCTTTCATCCAGCCGATAAGCTTTTCCTGGTCATGTATATGTTCAATAACATCTTTCAGAATAATAATATCGAATTTTGTTCCCAGGTCTTTTTCCGGATCTACATCATAAATATTGCTGCTGATGACCCGCACGGTACCGGCTTCCATTTCCGGCTTGAGCCACTCATGTGCTTTTTCCAACCAGAGCGGAAACATTTCTACACCTGTACATACACAACCCTTCTCTGCAAATGCCCGCAACAAAGATCCCTGCCCGCAACCAATTTCCAGCAATTGTGTACCTGGGACAATAGGTTTTACGTCTTGAATAAATGGAATAATCCACTCCCGGGCATTACTCAGCTGAAGGTCGAAGTATCGTTTGTAATCTGTGTGAAATTCAAGCAAGTATAGAAAATTATGAATGATGAATTTTGAATAATTAATGAAAAAACCGCAAAGGCGGGAAGCCGCAACGTTGATTACTAATTATTGATTATTAATTATTATCTTAAACTCAGACCCTTCTATATAACTGAAGTAGCTACCACCCTAATCCCCATGCCGATAGCTATCGGCACCAAATTCCCAATTCCTAATCAACCAATCTCTAATCCACCAATCAACTGATCAACTGATCAACCAACCAACTCCTCCACCGCATCCGTTTCCACCTTCAGGTTTTCAATAATGAACTCCTGCCTTTGCGGCGAATTTTTTCCCATATAATATTCCAGCAGGTTCTGAATGTGTTCGCCCTGTTCTGTAATCACGGGTTGCAATTTTATATCTGCATTAATGAATGCTGCAAATTCACCCGGACTAATTTCACCCAAACCTTTAAAGCGGGTAATTTCCGGCTTGTTGCCCAGCTTTGCAACAGCGGCTTGTTTCTCTGATTCATTGTAACAATAAATAGTTTCCTGTTTATTACGTACCCGGAACAAAGGCGTTTCCAGCACGTACACGTGACCGTTCTTCACCAGGTCAGGAAAAAACTGCAGGAAAAATGTCATCAGCAATAAGCGGATATGCATTCCATCTACATCTGCATCAGTGGCTATGATGATGTTATTATATCTCAGGCCTTCATAACCTTCTTCAATATTTAAAGCGTGTTGAAGGAGATTGAACTCCTCATTTTCATACACGATTTTCTTTGTTAGGCCGAAGCAATTTAACGGCTTACCGCGCAAGCTGAAAACCGCCTGGGTATTCACGTTCCGGGCTTTGGTAATGGAGCCGCTGGCGCTGTCACCTTCCGTTATGAAGATGCTGCTCTCCTTCTGTTTTTCAGCCACCATGTCCTTATCTTTCCCCGTGGCTTCATCGTTGTAATGATATTTGCAATCCCGAAGTTTCTTGTTGTGCAGGTTTGCTTTTTTTGCCCTTTCGTTAGCGAGTTTTTTTATTCCTGCCAGTTCTTTGCGTTCCCGTTCATTTTGTTCAATTCGCTTTTTCAGGGCTTCTGCTGTGGAAGAATTGCGATGCAGGAAATTGTCCAGTTCCTTCATAAGAAAATCTGCAATAAACGATTTCATGCTCGGGCCGCCTTCAGATACATTTTGAGAACCCAATTTGGTTTTAGTCTGGCTCTCAAAAATCGGTTCCTGAACCCTCACAGAAATGGCGGCACATATACTGCCCCTAATATCTGCAGCATCATAATCCTTTTTGAAAAATTCCCGGATGGTTTTTACATAACCTTCCCGGAAAGCCGCCAGGTGCGTGCCGCCCTGGGTTGTGAACTGTCCGTTTACAAAACTGTAATATTCTTCGCCGTAGCTTGTTTCGTGCGTGATGGCCACCTCTATATCATCTCCTTTCAAATGAATGATGGGGTAGCGGATTTCATCTTCATTGGTTTTACGTTGCAATAAATCCAGTAAACCATTTTTACTCACGAACCTTTTGTTGTTCAGGTTCATCACCAGCCCCGCGTTCAGGTAGCAATAGTTCCAAAACTGGTTATCCAGGTATTCCTGTACAAAATGAAAATTTTTGAAAATAACTTCATCAGGAACAAAGGTTACCAAGGTTCCATTTTCTTCTTTTGTAGATGTTTCTTTATATTCTTTAACCAAAACGCCTTTGTCGAATTCGGCAGTTTTCTCCCTGCCTTCCCGGATTGAAGTCACTTTGAAAGAAGAACTTAAGGCATTCACTGCTTTTGTACCCACACCATTCAGGCCTACACTTTTCTGGAAAGCTTTGCTATCGTATTTGGCACCCGTATTTATTTTACTCACTACATCTACAACTTTTCCCAGCGGTATGCCGCGGCCATAGTCACGGACAGTAAGCGTTTTGCCATCAATGTTTACATCTACATGTTTACCATAACCCATGGTGTGTTCATCTATGCAATTGTCAATCACTTCTTTCAACAGCACGTAGACTCCATCATCCGGGCTGCTACCATCACCTAGCTTTCCAATATACATCCCCGGCCGCAGGCGTATGTGTTCTTTCCAGTCCAGGCTACGAATGCTGTCTTCATTATATTCAAAAAGATCTTTTTCTGCCATGTTGAGAGTACTTATTATTTAGATATTAGACTATAGATAATAGATGTTAGATTGACCATTGACTCCATTGACCAATAATTATTAATTATTAATTATTAATTATTGCATTTCCAAATGCGAATATAACGGATGCTATCATTTTTAGTAAAATGCATTTACCCACAGGTGTGGGGAAGATGCGTGATAAAATTAAAGAAGGTTTATTTTCGGCCCGGCTATGAACCGAAAATTAGAAAAAGACAGGGAAATTATTGCGGCAGCAGGCAATGATAGAATGGAAGAAAATGATGACTTCCTGGCTTTTATGAAACAAAAAGAAGATGCAAATACAGATGTTGTCATTCATGCTTTACAGGCTGAAATTGCTGATGCCATTGATTGTACCGCTTGCGGGGCCTGTTGCCAGAGCCTGGTTATAAATGTAACTTTGCCTGATGCAACAGACCTGGCAAAACATTTAAATGAATCATTGCCGGCATTTAAAGAAAAATACCTGGAAGAGAGTCAGCAAGGGCATTTAGTAGTTGATGCCATTCCCTGCCATTTTTTATCCGGTAAAGTTTGTACAGTTTATAACCATCGGTTTACGGAATGCCGCGAATTTCCCCACCTTCATAAACCCGGTTTTATTGCCCGGCTTCCTTTTACTTTGATGTATTATACTATGTGCCCGATTATTTACAATGTAGTGGAAGCTGCAAAAGATAGTTTTGGATACCATTCAAAAGAAAGTTGATTTTAATGCATTAAAAATATATCCAATACAATATTCTACCTTAGATATATTCTTTTTCATTTCATCAATTACACGCATTCATGAATAAAAAAATACTACTGGCAGAAGTCATTTTGGCCTTCCTGGTAGTTTGCGCCTTCAGGTTTGGTACCGCAGGTAAAAAAGAAATTACACCTATTAACTTTTCACACCTGAAGCAATTGAAAGCTGGCCTTATTTCCTGCAGCCCGGATTGGAACATAATAAATACGGATAGCCTGGGCCAGGCCATGAAACCCTTGCCTGGCTGGGGGCATCACGCCTGGAAAATAATAACGACACAGGATAGTGCACAATTTTATTTTAACCAGGGTGTAAGTATGTATTATGCTTTTCACATTATAGAGTCTATGGCTTCCTTTAAAAAAGGACTGACTTTCGAAGAAAATAATCCGATGTTGCTTTGGGGCGTGGCGCTGGCTTATGGCCCCAATATTAATAATGTAGAATACCAGGCATCTCCTGAAGCCCTGGAAGCTGCAAATGAGGCAGCAAAGTTTTCAGCTGTGCTGGGTGAAAAAGAAAAAGGCCTGATTGCAACCATGCAAAAAAGATATAGTGCAGACAGTACCGTTAGTCGCACAGATTTGAACCAGGCTTATGCAACATCCATGAAAAGATTATATAATCGTTATTCCGGTGATGAAGAAATTGCAACATTATTTGCCGATGCTTTAATGATACAGCATCCCTGGGAATATTGGAAACATAATGGTGATCCTGAGAAGTGGACGCCGGAAATTATTTCTGTTTTAGAAAAGAACCTTGTTTTACATCCTCAGCATCCCGGCAGTAATCATTATTATATTCACATGGAAGAAGCTTCCAGCCACCCTGAGCGGGCGATGGCCAATGCAGACAGGCTGGCGTCTATGATGCCGTTAGTGTCGCATATGGTGCATATGCCTTCTCACATCTACATCAGAACCGGCAATTACGATAAAGGTATTTTGGTAAATGATATGTCGATAAAAGGATATGAAACCTACGAAAAATTATTCCCGGGCGTGAAGGAGAATACGTTTCTCTACCTGGTTCACAACCTCCACCTCAAAGCCGCGTGTACACTGCTGAAGCCTTCTTTTAAAGATGCTTTTACCGCTGCTACGGCTTGCAAAGAAAGTTTTGATTCAGCCTATATGTCTATGCCTGCGCCTTACGGAAGTTTCATGCAATATATTTACGTCACGCCTGTAATAGCTGAAGCCCGCTATGGCAAATGGGAGAATATCCTGGCACAACCAGTGGTTGCACCAGCCTACCCTTTTGCTCATTTTATTTCCTTGTGGGCAAAGGGAATGGCAGAAATTAATACTGGTAAAAATGCTTCCGCAAAAACTACAATGGCTGAAATGGATGTCACTATGCAACACCCGGATCTTGCCATTGTGATGGCGCCCTACAATGCACCATTGAGTATTTGTAAAGTTATGTATGCTGTGCTAAAAGGCACGGTTATGATAAAGGATAAAAATCCCTCGGGTGCCATTCAGCAGTTTAGGCTGGCAGTAAAATTAGAAGATGATTTAATTTATAATGAACCACGGGACTGGCTCATACCATCCCGCCATTATTTAGCAGACGCCCTTGTAAAAAATAAGCAAAATGAAAAAGCTTACCCCGTTTTACTGGAAGACATTGCCCAAAATCCTAACAACTTTTTTGCATTAAGTAAATTGAGGTTATTTGAAAAAAATCCTACCCGGAAAAAAGCCTGGGAAAAGGATTTCAATGCGGCCTGGAAAACCGCTGATCTCTCCCAACCTGCATTGGTATATTGAGGACGTATTACTCACTTGCTCTGAGTATTTATCGCGTTAGCTTAACTTAGCTGGAAAATTCTTTCATTTATGGATTTAAATCTTAAAGGAAAAACTGCCGTGGTTTGTGGCAGCACCCAGGGGCTTGGATTGGCGTCAGCCACAGAACTGGCTTTGCTGGGGTGCAACATAATTCTTGTGGCACGCAATGAAGAAAAACTCCGGGATGTAATCAAAACATTACCTGCTGATTATCAAAAGCATGCTTTTCTTGTTGCAGATTTTAATGATTCAGCACAGGTTAAATCTGTTATTGATGAATTTATTTCCAAAGGAAATACAGCTGAAATTTTAGTCAATAATACGGGTGGACCTGCGGGAGGCCCGGCTCTCCAGGCAACAGCAGAAGAATATACCAGTGCTTTTAATAGTCATTTGTTGTGTAATCATTTCCTTACCCAGGCAGTTGTGCCAGGAATGAAAGCTGCGGGCTTTGGCAGAATTATAAACATCATTTCCACATCTGTAAAATCTCCAATAGCAGGCTTAGGCGTAAGCAACACAATACGTGCTGCAGTGGCCAACTGGGCAAAAACATTAGCAACCGAACTCGGGCCTTATGGAATTACCGTGAATAATGTGTTGCCAGGGTTTACAAAAACGGTACGTGCAGACTACGTTATTAAAAAGAAAGCGGGTGATACAGGCAATTCGGAAGAGGCTGTACTAAAGAGCCTGCTCAAAGAAATTCCCGCGGGCCGTATGGGAGATGCGTCAGAATTTGGTGCGACCGTTGCTTTTCTTTGCAGCCCCGCTGCCGCATATATTAATGGTATTAACCTGCCCGTGGATGGTGGCCGGCTTTCCTGTTTGTAATACTTTTCATTATAGCACCATATTTGCTTATTAACATCTTTTTATAACCAAAAAACATGTCAACATGAAATTAAAAGCAATGATTTCCGGATTGTTTATGGCCTCAGCGCTTATGCTGGGTAGCTGTAAAGAAAAGGATACAACCGTACAAACACGCGTAGACGAAAACATACGTGCGAATCAATCTGCAGCAAATACAACTGTAATGGTAAACGATGGTGTCGCTACTATTTCCGGGCAGGTAGAAAGTGAAGCATCAAAAGCTGAAATTGAAAAAATGGTACATGATACCAAAGGTGTAAAATCTGTGGTCAATAATGTGACTATAAAAATGCCGGATCCTGTTGTTATTTCAGGTGATTCAGCTTTGGAAAATGGCGTGAGAGATGCCACGAAAGACTACCCTACTGTTACAGCAACGGTAATGGATGGAGTTATTACTTTAAATGGTTCCATAGAGAAATCTAAATTGCCAGACCTGATGATGTCCTTAAACAGTCTTCAGCCGAAAAAAATAGAAAATAAATTAACCACTAAATAATAATAAAATGAGTGTACAGGATAAATACCGTTCATTAACGGATCAGGCTAAACAGCTTGAAATAAATAATCTTAGCGTGCGGGAGCAGGATAATGTTTTATACATTGATGGCACAGCGCCTAACGGAGCTGCTAAAGATGCCTTGTGGCAAACTTACGAAGGTATAGATCCCAATTTTGCCGGAGGCGATTTAGTCATGAATGTTAAGGTAGCAGATAATGCCGGAACGACAGAAGCTAAAGTAATTACAGAGAGTAGTAATTTAAACATCCGTAAAGGACCAGGGACAGACCAGGAAGTTGTAGGTAAAGCTTCTCATGGTGAAACAGTAAACGTAGTAAGTAAAAGTAATGACCAATGGTGGCTTGTGCGCACTAAAGATGGAGAGGAAGGATATTGTTATGCCCGTTACCTGGAGTCAGTATAGATGATTATTTATAAAAAAAATTAAGGCGATATTCGGTATCGCCTTTTTTATGCACCGGATTTTCCGAAACTGTTTGCTTTTACAAAATCACTCACGAGGTATGCAATCATTTTACCTGTGCTATCATCTTTAATAGAATCAGAAATTTGTGAAGCTCCTTCACTAATATGCAGGTAAGCGACCTTTGCATCTGTTGCTGTAAAATTTACAAATTGGCGGGCTTGCAAAGGGCTGAAACCACATGGTGTACAGGCGCTGCTGAGAGCATCCTGGATGCTGTCCATATCTACTTCTATACCACATAAACTATCTTCAGTAAACCCGGTTGCGTGTGATACGGATTGTATAAAATTTAATTTTTCATGTATGAGTATATCTTCAAAACTGCTGAAATGAATGAACGGGTTTTGCTGAATATCCATCAAGACACTTTGCGCCAGGTAATTTTCCTGTAATCCAACTATTGCATATTTACCCAGGTAACCATCCGCTTCCGCATAACGGAAGGCATTACCGCTGTGCCGACCTTCCATGGTGCGGTAGTCTGCGTGCACATCCATGTTAATACAATTAATTTGCGAGAGCGGAATTTTTTCTGATTTATGTAGTCCTTTTGCAACACCTTTGATAATAGGATATGCATTGTTGTGCCCGCCTCCGATGATAATGGGAATTTTGCCGGCTGCCGCAATAACCTTTACAAGATTTTCTACTTCTTCATCTATCAGGTTTACGGCATGGCGATAGGCATTTATTTTTTCGTCCTGGGTGTAAGCATTATTTTCTATGAGATATTTTATATCGCCAAAATCAAAATGGCCCAGCAGGAGGATTTGTTCACCAGTGAGGTAATCATTGCTTTGAATGTTGAGAAAAGCATCCAGGAAAGGAAGCCAGCTTGTATCAGCGCCTCCCCGGCCCAGGTTGGCTCTCACACCTATGTCTTCCGGAATTCCCAGGAGTACATACGGCGCTTCGGACTCCTGCAGCACCTGTGGCCACTCTACATCCGGCATAAGGAAACTGATGCGCTCGCCCAGCCGGGTTTCATATTTTCTAACTTTGGTCAGGCTTAGAATATCCGGCTTGCTGTAGAAGCGAAAATGTTTCATGGCCGAAAGTTAGGATTTTTTGCAAAGCAAAATAAATCTCTTCCCGGCAGGATCAAATCAAATGGACAAAGAAAATCAGAAATCAGGAGAGGGAGATACCCCACTCCATTCGGTTCTTTTGGGAACTTTTAACCCAGGTAAACATAAATACAGATTTGTATGGAATACGAAATTGTACCTGCTCTGTACCGACATAGAAGTTGCCTTGTACTTTATATTCTGCTGACATCATACTTATTGCCATAAACGAATCGCAGGGGTTTTCTGTCGCACATCTCAAATCTTTCAGCCGAACCATGCGGTTCATACTGGCTTCTATCAGTGAGGGCTTGTGTAAACTTACGTCTACACGGGTTTTAAGAATGGGTTTGTTTCTCATGCAGGATTTTATGAGCCTAATACGGATGCAGTCCATAATTTATTGCTTTTTGATTGTGTTATTTTATTGTGTTACACAAAAAAAAACCCGGAAATAATTCCGGGCATAATAGATTACTAATAAATTTTTCTTACTTCACCACATCTTCCAGGTCAACATCTCCGGAAAATTCTGCTTCGGCTGCAATTATCTGGTCATGAATTTCAGCAGCATCTGCCTGGCGGCGGTGTATGGTTTTTTCTTTTTGTTTATTGGCCATAGCAATTAATACATCTACACATTCTGACACTGAGGTTTCGAAATGTTCCGTACATTTTTTTACAAAAGGATCATTTCCTGGTGCTTCAAGCCTTATCTCACAAAATTTATTTTCTCCGCTATTATCTGGGCCAATATAAAGGGTGACGTTTGCCCTCACTACTTTATCGTCACTAAGTGCGTTTAATTTTTCTGTTATAAAAGCTTCCAGGTTTTCTCCTGCCGTAAATCCCAATGATTGAATGATAATGTCCATTTGATGTATTTTGATGAAACAATAATTTATTAAATGAAATCTAAAGGTAAACATCTATTATTATGCCAACCAATGAAAACGCTGCCGAATGATATTATAGCATTTTTAGCAATTAATTATAGCGTAACTAAAGTGGATTAACATACAACAAAGTAAATTGCTGGTTATTAAATAGCATGAAAAAAATTTACGCATTATTTTTCCTTTTTGTCTTCGCCTGCCTGGGTGCAAATGCCCAAAGGCTCACCGGAAAATGGAGGGGTATAATGTCAGACGAAATCCTGGAAATAAATTTTTTAGACCGCGATGGGGTGATATGCGGGTTTAGTTATGACTTCATGATAAACAATCCACGCTCCAGTTATTGTAAGGCACTTTTCACAATGAACTATGATAATAATAATGATGTATATTATTTAAATGGCACAAGTTTCTTAGAAAATCATGGTGGTCATGTTCTTATGCGAATGAAAATCTGGTTTGAGAAACGCAATGGGGAAAGAGTTATGATGGCACTTGTGGGAATAAAATCAGGCATCCTATCCATGTTTTCACCACCGGATATGGTTGAACTCAGGCGTATTGCAGCACGCCCGGATAAACAGAAAGTTATAGAAGATGCTTGTTTCCCACAGGTAAAACCGGAACTGCCTAAAACAAATCCTGCACCTCCGAAACCAAAACCACAACCTGCAAAGCCAAAAGTAGATTCCCAGGTTATATTCTCTCCCCCACCACCTGCCGTTAAAAAAGACAGCATTGTAAAAATTATTCCGAAGCCTGTACCTAAAGTAGAACAAAGGGTAAATAAAGAATTTGCACACCTCGTGGTAAGCGATAAAAAATTTACCATGAAAGTGTATGATAATGGGGTTATTGATGGTGATACGGTAAGCATTTATTACAATGGAAAATTACTGGTGGATAAGAAAAGAATTTCTGAGGAACCCATAATAATTGAATTGGAACTTGATGAAAAGGCAACCCAGCATAAAATAACCATGTTTGCGGAAAACCTGGGGAGTATTCCTCCAAATACCGCATTGATTGTTATCACCACAAGCGATAAAAGATTTGAATTACACAGCAGTGCCAGCCTTACAGAGAATGCAGTTCTAATGCTGGATTATAAACCTAAATAGATGTCCATTTTAAAGTAACCTGCGGGGACGGGGATGCATTTTAAAATTCTTTCTTTAATTTGCCACATTAATAAACTTAAATAAAGAAAAAACAGTCATATGAGTGCATCTAATAAAAAGGAACCAACCAAAGTATTAATCATAGAAGATGAAGGAGATATTTGCCTGTTATTGAATATTATATTGAAGAACGAAGATTTAGATCTGGACCTGGATCATGTAAAAACACTTGAAAAAGCTAAGGAATACCTGGATGTTGAAAATCCGGTTGTAATTATTCTTGATAATCGTTTACCCGATGGCCTGGGTGTAGATTTTATTCCTTATTTAAGGACACATTTCCCGGCCATTAAAATCTGTATGATTTCAGGTTATCATGCCGCAACGGCAAAAGATATTGCCCTGGAAAATGGTGCAGATGTCTTCCTGGAAAAACCTTTTACGAAAGAACAGGTTTACAATGCCGTGAAATCTCTCCTGGTTAAGAGTGATAATATCCCGGTAGTAGAATAATTAAACTTTTTTAATAAGGGTATTGTTCATTTAAAGTGAATAATACCTTTTTTATTTTCAAAACTATTTGGGAAATTTTAGAGTATATATTTACCGTGTATCGTCATGAATAAGGTCAGCATCATCATACCTACCTTTAATGAAATGAATTGCCTGGGTAATTTGCTTTCACAGTTGAAAAGTTACCCGGGTAAAGATTCGTGCGAAATTATTGTTACAGATGCCGGGAGCACAGACAATACAGCATCTATAGCCGGCAAAGAAGGAGTTATTTTTTTACATTCACCCACAGCCGGCCGGGCGGCTCAGATGAATTATGGGGCTCAACATGCCCATGGTGATATTTTATTTTTTGTGCATGCAGATACAGTTCCGCCCCCGGATTTTTATGAGGATCTGTCCACCGCTGTAAATAGTGGTTATGATATGGGCCGGTACTACAGCAAATACCTTTCACCTAATCCCCTTCTAAAATTAAATGCTTTTTTCACACGTTTTGATTTCTTTGCCTGCATGGGTGGAGACCAGACGCTGTTTATTAAAAAAAGTTTATTTGAAAAATCCGGAGGTTTCCGCAGCGATATGAAAATTATGGAAGAATATGAATTTTGCAAACGTGTACGGTTAAACGCAAAATATATTATTCTGAAAAAAACTGTTCTCGTTTCAGCCCGTAAATATGAAACCAACAGCTGGTTTACAATTCAGCGTGCAAATGCTGCTATTTTGCGTATGTATAGAAAGGGTGCTACACAGGAAGAAATGGTATGTACCTACCGGCAAAAGTTGCAATACCGCGATAATGCATTTTAGGAATATCATTTTATGGCAAAAAATTCCGTGGAGACCACATCCGGTTTTATCTCAGGCATTCAACAGGTCGGCATTGGTGTAGCAGACGCTTGCGAAAGTATGCATCTCTATAAGAAAATTTTTGGAATGGATGTGCTTGTTTTTGATGATATCGCAGAAGCCAGCATGATGCAAAAATATACCGGTAACCAGTCTCACCTGCGCCGGGCAATTCTCACTTTAAATATGCAGGGCGGCGGCGGCCTGGAAATATGGCAGTTTCTGAAAAGAATGCCTGTATGGCCTCTGGCCCCGGTTCAAAAAGGTGACCTGGGGATTAATACAGTTAAAATAAAAGCGATGGATATACAGGAAGCCTGGACATTTTTAAAAAATTCCGGTATTGAGGTCTCTGCCATAACTCCGGGTTATGATAATGTATCCAAGTTCTGCCTGAATGACCTTGAGCATAACAGTTTCCAGGTCATTCAATCTACTGAATCTTTTGGTAAACGTAAGCATGTCACCGGTGGAGTAGCTGGTATATGCATTGGGGTTTCCCATATGGAGCAATCGGTGTTATTTTATTCCTGCCTGCTTCATAATCCTGCTATAGTTTATGATAAGTATGTTTCAGAAAAGGGAAGCAATTTTCGTATTATATTAATGCGGAAAAAGCAAAACGGCTATGGAGCCTTCGGTAAATTGCTGGGTTCTTTTGATGTAGAACTCATCCAGGCTCTGGATAAACCAGGAAAGAAAATTTTCCAGGACCGCTTCTGGGGCGATCATGGGTTTATACATGTTTGCTTTGATGTGTTTAATATGGATGCTATGAAAACCACGCTTCAAAAAAGCGGCTATTCGTTTACGGTAGATAGTGAAAATTCTTTTGGAATGGAACACGCTTCCGGCAGGTTTTGTTACGTGGAAGATCCGGATGGAACGCTCATTGAACTCGTGGAAACGCATAAAATACCGGTATGGAAGAAGTGGCGAATTTACCTGAATCTCAACAAGAAAAATCTTAGCAAACCCCTGCCTTCCTGGGTGATAAAATTACTTTCATTAAGCAAGGTTAAATAAGAATGTCCATTTCTTTAATCCAACGGGGTGGCATGTCATTCACTTCATCCAAATCAGATAACATCTCTAATTTATCTACGGTCAGGTTTAGTAACCGGGCATTATCTATCGTTTTTTCAAAAACTTTCGAGGTACTCCAGGAAATATTTTCGAAAATCCCAGGATAAAATTTCCGCATTCCCAATAAATAATATCCCCCATCCTTTGCAGGGCCAATGACTAAATCTCCGGTAACCAGGGCATTGAAAGCATCGTTAATGTGACCTTGCAATAATTCCGGGCAATCGCTGCCTATGATGACGACTGACTTATAACCTTCACTAAAAACATGTTGGAAAGCATGACTCATTTTTTCTCCAAGCTTTTCACCTTCCTGTTGTACTAAAGTAAACTGTCGCCAGTTATTATCTTCCAGGGTTTCGGTTACAAAAATAAATACACATGCAGTTACATTATTAACTATTTCCCAGGTATGCTGAAGCAGGCGCCTGTACACCTCCAGCGCTTTTTCATCTCCAATTGTTGCTGCCAGGCGGGTTTTTACTTTGCCTAACCGTGGATTGCGGATGAAAATAATTAAGGCTCTTTCCATGTTAGCTAAAAATTAAAATTGTATTTCTTGTCCCTGTTGACTTATTTCAATTTCCGGCAAAATTTCACAGTTATCCCAAATGCCGGTTTTTAAAGTTAATGCATATGTCTCCGGGAGTCCATTATCAGTCATCAATGCTGCTGTGTTGGTGAAATCATATTCCAACGCATGGAACTGCGTTCTTGGCATACCGTTATTGCCTGCCTGCAGGGTGGCGAACCATAGAGAAGTTTTACCGTCATTCGCCGGCATACCCAGGGCACCGGCATTTATCCATTCTAAATCCTGTTGCGCATCCATAAATGGCAAGCCGGAATGGCCCGCAATAATAATATCTGCACCTGTTGCAGTAAAATTTTCATGTTTCATTTTCCAGGGCGTTGATTTAAAAATAAAACCTGAAGTATCAAACCACGAGCCGTGTAAAACAAAAATATTTTTACCCAGGTAACGTAAACTAACAAATGCCGGTAAAGATTTCAGCCACGTTATGGCATCTTCCGTCATTTGAATTTTTGTATATGGAAACCAGACGTTGGAAAATTTATCACACCTGCTGCCTTCGGCAAAATTACATCCACAGTCTTCATCTTGAGCGCTGATTCCTGGCTGGCGTAGCGGGAGAAAACAAGAATTCCTGTTCGGGATGCGTTTATATCTTTAGCCTGTATGATTTTTATTTTTTTAAAATTTTATGCAACAGAGCCGCCACAACTACTGCCTGCTCCGGCAGTACAGCCAAAGCAATGTTGGTTCACGACAATTTCCCTGTTATTCAATTCATCCAGGTTGAAAAGGGATATATGCTTTGCATCAGACGTTACTTTAAGTTCAAGCATCTGGTTAAAATCACAGTCATATAAATACCCATCCCAACCAATAGACACGGTATTGCGGCACATCACATTTTCTGCTGCGCCAGGATTATAGGCGTGCAACAGTTTCTCCATATACTTTTCATAATTGCCTGTTTGCAATAAATAATCCATAAAACGGCTGATGGGAAGGTTTGTAATAGCAAACAAATTATTGAAAGAAATGTCGTGTCTCCTTTGTAAAGCATCTTTATATTCTTTTTCCAGGGCATTCTGATCCGGCGGCAAAAATGCGCCCGCAGGGTTATACACCAGGTTTAGGATTAAGCCGGAACCTTCCATTCCATAACCTACTTTATTCAGCATTTGCAATGCAAGAATACTATCTTCAAAAACGCCATTACCCCGTTGGCGATCGGTGCGATCCTGCGTATAAAACGGTAACGAAGAGACGACTTCTACCCCATGCTTTTTGTAAAATTGCGGAAGGTCATAATATTTTTTATTAGCTCTTATAATAGTGAGGTTACAACGGACGATAATATGGCGGTTTAATTTTTTAATTTCTTCCACAAACCAGCGAAAATCAGGGTTCATTTCCGGTGCTCCTCCCGTAAGGTCAACGGTCTTGAGGAAAGGGTACTTAGCAAGAACGTCCAGACACTCCTGCATGGTTTCCCTTGTCATAATTTCTTTTCTATCCGGGCCGGCATCTACATGGCAATGCTGGCAAACCTGGTTACACATCTTGCCCATATTTACCTGGAAAATCTCTACACCTGTAGGTTTCAACGGGTAAAGGCCGGTTTCTTCCAGCTTTTGTTGGAAAGGTACGAGGGCAAAAGCGCCTGTACTCCCATGTTCCAGTATATCTATCTGGTTGTGAACGTCTGCCAGCGCATTATGCTGGGCATGTAATGAAATTTTTCTTTCTTTTTTATTTCTGGTCCTTATCATATTCACTTACGCTATAAATCTGAAGCCATTACATGGCGATTTCATTCACTTTATTCATCATCTGAACTCCATGTACGAGGGCTGCACCACCTTTTATGGCAACGGCAACATGCACTGCTTCCATCATCTGGGCTTCACTCCAGCCCTTCTCATAAGCATCACTGCTGTATGCATCTATACAATATGGGCATTGTACTGCGTGAGCGACGGCTAGTGCAATCAGAGATTTTTCACGGGCAGTTAATTCTCCATCCTTAAATACTTCGCCATAATAATCAAAAAATTTTGACCCCATTTTTTCCTGCCATTTGGAAACATTCCCGAATTTGCCCAGGTCTTCTTCATTATAATAATGATTGCTCATAGATTTTTATTTTGATAGTCGTTAAATAACAAAATTGCTTACGTTTCAATAAACAAAAATCCGGTTAATTAGTTAATGAAACTCATTTATCAATAATTAGATCAATTTTTTTGGTATAAATTCATGCCTTGCGGCTTGATAACATTAAATACGTAAAAAAAATAAATATTGTTTTTTATGATAGATATTTCGGCAAAAGTTTTCGAAACCTCAAAATTTTTAAAAGACAAATTTGCAGGGCAGGTCCCGGAGTTCGGCATTATTATGGGCACTGGCCTTGGGGCTTTTGCTGCCGAATTAGATATTATTCAATCTATTGATTACACTGAAATACCCCATTTTGTTCAGTCAACGGTGGAGTTTCACAAAGGAAAACTTCTTCTCGGAAAACTGGAAGGTAAAATCATTCTGATTATGCAAGGGCGGTTTCATTATTATGAAGGTTATTCCATGCAGGAGATTACATTTCCGGTAAGAGTGATGAAAGCTATGAATGTGCATCAACTGCTGCTCAGTAATGCGGCAGGGGGAATGAATCCTGATTTTAAGAAAGGTGATTTGGTACTTACAACAGACCACATAAATCTTCAGCCTGATAATCCACTGCGCTCCCTTTCTGATCCTTCACTCGGGCCCAGGTTTACTGATATGAGTTGTCCTTATTCTGTTTCACTTGATGCCTCATTGAAAGCTGCAGCTGCGGAAACTAATATAATTTTGAAAGAAGGCATTTATGTTTCCGTTATGGGCCCTAACCTGGAAACGCGGGCAGAATACCGTTGGTTGCGCAGCATGGGCGCAGATATGGTGGGCATGAGTACAGTACCGGAAGTAATTGTCGCTAACCAGGTCGGGTTGCCTTGTGCAGCAATTAGTGTTATTACAGATGAATGTGATCCGGATAATTTAAAGCCCGTTGAAATAGCAGAAATAATTGCCGTAGCAGGGGCTGCAGATATAAAATTGGCAGCCCTTTGGAAGCAATTAATTGTCAGTTATCAATAATCATTTACAATCCGGGCATTCCCATTCCTTATCCAGGTCTATGCACGTTACGACTGTAACTTCACTGGCGCAGGGCGCAAAAATTATCCGCAGGTGCTGGCCATCTTTTGTGTTTCCTTCCACAGCATATTTTTTATCACAGTCGGGATGTTGTAAATCACTTTTCGTATAATTAACCATGCCTTCCTGCAAAACAGATTTAACTTCTGCCTGGCTTACGTGGCGGCAATCCATGCGGCAAAGGGCATGCTTGCTATAATTAATATTTGAGGGAGTACGGTTTAACCCGCGGGTATTGGCGGGAGGAGATGTTGTATTCTTTTGCTGCGTGCTTACTTTAGCGTTAGTCTTCCAGGTATTACACTTTTTGAGTGCGACAGCAACCAAAGCTAATACAATGATGACAATAAGAGGAAGAGGGATTTTGCGGCGCATAGAAATATTAAATGAATCTATACAAAAGCATATTAATTCTCCTGCAGTTCGAGTGAAGGCATATGATTCACAGGCATCTCTTTTTGCTCTGCCAGGTATCTTTTCATGAAATCTTTTTTAGAGTCGCGGAATGAAGAAACGGCACCCAGTTTATGCATAATATAAATATATATCCACGCTAAATCAATCTGGTAAGGCAAAAAGCCGGCACGGGCACTGCCGGGATAAAGATGATGATTGTTGTGCCATTCACCGGAAAATAATCCGGGGCGGGTTTGATTAATAGAAAGGTTGCTGCGGTCGAAATCAATTCCATCTATATGCTTAACTTCTCCTTTGCCATGGCCTGTATAATTAAAGGCACGCACCAATACAAACCAAAACATAGCCGCACCAAACATGGCGCAAGCAAGTCCATTACCGCCAATAAAATAAAATGCCGTGTACCAGAAGGTCCAGTTACCAATCCACATTGCAATTGCATAAACTGGATTTATGATGGAGCCCCATTGTTGATATTGCTTGTAAGTATTGATAACATTGCCCGAATGCCGAATAAAATGCGCGGCTTTTAAATAATCCGCTTCTGATAGATTTTTGTTAATGCTTTGGTGGTTTACATCGCTTAAGAGGCAGTACCAAAGCCCTCCCTTGGGATTATAAGGATCACCGGGTTCATCAGATTTTGAATGATGTACATGATGGGACACCACATAAATTTCTTCAGGGAATGTGCGTATAACAAGATTTTGGGTAACAAATTTCCAAAATTTATTACGGAAAGTAAAAGACTTATGTGTACAATATCGATGAAACCAGATTGTAGCCTGCGTACTCATAATTATCATGCTGTAAAGCACAAACGCAATGGCTAATTTCCAGGTAAAATATTTCACGATGAAAAGAATAAAGAAAGGCATCATACAGACAGCCATCAGCCAGCTAATAAGGGAAATCCAGTTTTTGCGGGTCTTAAAAATATTTACCCGGGAAAATGCTTCAGCATATAATTGTTTAAAAGTTGGAACCACGAGCTCGCCTTTTTCGTCTTTCCAGCCGTAAGAAGGTGTCTGAAGTACATCGTCTATAAATGCCATAAACTATAGTATGCTTTTATATTAAAACGTAATTAAAGCAGTAAAGATAACCTTTTTAGTAATTCTGCACAAAATGGGGAGCTCTGAACTACCAGATTTAACAGCTTTAATTTCCAATTCTAAAAACCTGGAAATAAATTATTCCATTTTTGTAAGATTTGTTTTCATCATGTGTCCAAAGAGAAATAAAACTTAAAACAAACTTATTATGAAAAAAATGATTCAACTGCTGATTCTGGCCTTAATACTAAAATCTTCTGTAATAGCCCAGGTTATAAACGTACAGTTAAAAGGATCCGGTGACCCTGTATTTTTTTTACCGCATATTGGTTGTTCTTCAGATATGTGGAATGAAGTAGCCGCCCATTTTTCAAAAAAATATACCACTTATCAGTTTGACTTTGCCGGGTTTGCGGGTATGAAAGCCCTGGATAGCAATTACACATCTCAATATGTTACAGCCCTGAGCAAATATATTGAAGAAAAAAAGTTGACTCACATTACACTTTTCGGTCAGAATTACGGAGCATTCGTAGCAACAAAACTTATGCTGGCTAACCCGGGTAAAATTAGCCGGATAATAGCATCAGACTTTTATCCGTCATTGGCGATGGTTTTAGATACTGCAATGACGCCCGAAAAACTGGAAAAAATATTACCGGGAGTAGATATGGCCATCGTGGCACCTTCAGCAGAAAATTTTAAAAAATCGCAGGAGTACGTGGCAAGATCAATGAATTATATGGACACGACACACATCCCGGCTTTTGTATCCTGGCAAATGGCCTCTGACCGTAAAACTCTTGCAGGAGCATTGGTAGATCAATTGAAAGAAAACCTGATACCTGCACTATGTCAAAATACTGTGCCCATGCTCGTGGTAAGCACGTGGTACTTTGCAAAAACATATAAAAATATGGACATCAGCGAAGCACCTGCTGCTTTTGACAAAATGTACAAGGGAACACCTTTTGTCACGCACCGTGTAACAGAATCAGCAAAAGATTTTATTCCCAATGATAATCCAATATGGTTTATAGAAATTGCAGAGAAATTTATGAATTAGTATGGATATAGAAATTCAGCGGCAAACGTTTATATCATTATACAATACATGGTCAGTAAAAATCTTCAGGCTGTGCATGGGTTATGTGAATGATGAAGAAACAGCCAATGATATGGTTCAGGATTGTTTTTTAAAAGTCTGGCAACATTTGCCAACATTTAGAAATGAAGCAGGGTATAATACCTGGATATACAGGATAGCAGTAAACACCTGCCTCACCTATCTTAAAAAAGATAAAAAGACCGGACTGGATGTTTTGGAAACAGATGTACCAGAAACCGATAACCGGCAACAACAACTGGAGGAAGAAATTAAGCTTTTATATGAGTGCATAGGGAAGCTTAAAGATGCTGACAAATTAATTATTTCTATGGTGTTGGAGGATATGTCATATAAAGAAATTGGAGACACACTAGGTATAACCGAAAATAGTATAGGTGTAAAAGTTTTTAGGATTAAAAAACAATTAATGAATTTAATCGACCGGAATGAAAGATTTTGATAACTTAAAGTCTACCTGGCAACAGACGATTACAGGAAATCTTCCAAGTGCTGAAGATGCCGCCTCAAGAAATGAAAAGCTTAGCAGGCAGCTAAAACAGCAGCATGTGAAAGAGGTAATAACTTATTTTTTAACTGGAATATTTCTGATACCTATTCATATTATAACCTCAGGGCAAATTGCTACTTCAATTCCTGGCCTGGTAATATTATTGGCCTCGGCTTTTGGATATGCATTTGTAAGGCTCTTTTTGTTATACCGGTTACGGCACATTAATATGTCTGATGATTCATCCACCTTGCTTAAAAAATTAAATAATTATAGCAGGCTTCACCTATGGGTACTCCAGCAAGGACAGTTTGTCTATAGTCTATTCCTGACCATAGGTGTTTTTTTGTATCTGTGGCCAGTGATTATAAAAATTAATTGGCCGGTTGCTTTATTAATTTGTGCTACCTACCTGGGTTGGGCAGCTTATTATAGTTTTTATATCAGGGGCAGAGAAGCAGAAGAATTCAGGAGAAAAATAAAATCTATGCAAAAATCTTTTGGCGGGCCAAATTATAAACCCTCGTAACCATCAACAGTTTACAGTATTACTGAGTGATAAATATTGTATATCTTTATTTTCAAAAAAAATCCTCATGAATAAAATATTACCCAACTTTCGCTACCAGATACCTGTATATTCTTTATTGCTTATTGTTTTTACAGGTGTATTATTTTCCTGTGCTAAGAAAGTATCCTTTATTCCCTCTCCCCTCGTTCCCCAGGCTGAAGGTATTGCCCGTATTAAAAAAGATAAGAACAATAATTATGAAATACAGGTTAATATTACCTACCTGCCACCGGCGTCTAAGATAGATGGGGCTAAAGATACTTATGTGGTTTGGGCGGTTACAACTCAAAACAATACAAAAAAACTCGGCCAGATAAATACCAGCAACGGGCTCTTGTCTTCTAAATACAAAGCTTCACTAACCATTGCTATACCGGAAGAGCCTACACGCATTTATATAACTTCAGAATATAATGCCCTGGTAGAATACCCGGGACCGGATATGATAATGTCCACCAAAACATTTTAAAAATATCCTTAATTAATTTGCCATACCGGCAATTAAATTAATGGTGAGGGCAACAACAAAGGTATTCAGGGCAAAGGATATAAGCCCATGTAAGAGTACCAGGTGCCGCATTTTTTTAGATAAAATTTGTACATCCGAAACCTGGAAAGTACAGCCTATAACGAAGGCGAAGTAAGCAAAATCCAGGTAATCTGGTTTTTCACCTCCCGGAAAATCAAGGCCGGC
Organism: Ferruginibacter sp.; assembly: GCA_039926825.1. Lineage (GTDB taxonomy): Bacteria > Bacteroidota > Bacteroidia > Chitinophagales > Chitinophagaceae > Ferruginibacter. Next base: position 13,084 of record JBDSWG010000094.1, on the reverse strand, counting down.
ATCTTCACCTTTATCATTCTTTTGTTTATTGCCATAATAAAGGTGTGCATAATGAAAAGTAAAAATGGTATGCACCATGATCCAGGAAAGTAACATGCCTCCTACTGAGGCACTATAATACAATGCGGGGTGGTGGTAATGATGTTTGCGGGCCAATATTATCATAAGCACTCCAAACATATTCGCAAACGCAGAGAACAATATGAGAATGAATACGATAATTTTGCTTCCGTCATCTTTGCGGCTTAGTTTTCTTATTTCAGAAATCCGCCTCTTAAAGAGTACAACCCAACTTAATACAAGGTATACAAGGCAGAATGCAACCCAGGCATTCACAAAGTTTAATATTGTATAAACATTTTGCTGCATACCCCACAACCAGGCTAAAAATGCGGCCACAAGGCCCATGCCTATACGGTGAAGCGGGTGTAGCCTCAGCAGAAAACTTTGTTTGACCTTAGTATCTAACATTTTTAGTTTTAGTTTAATACCTGAAAGTATTTAAAAGACATCAAACTCAAGGTAAGAAGGATGAATATTTCTTTTTGCGTTATATTTAAACAAATAAAAATTTTTATATGCGCATTATTACTCCTTTTTTTCATGGAATTTTAGATTATGTTCTCATTATTTTCCTTCTCGCTTCTCCTGCTATTTTTGGTATGACGGGGATACTCGCCACTTTTACTTATGGTTTAGGTATCGTTCATTTATTGCTCACCATACTCACGGCCTTCCCCTTAGGCCTTATAAAAGTGATTCCCTTCCGCATACATGGCATTATAGAAGTCGTCGTTTCAATTTTTCTTGCCTTGATGGCGTTCTGGTTTTATAACCAGGGTAATGTTTTGGGTTTCTATTTTTATATGGTGATGGCAATCATCATCATGATAGTGTTTATCCTTACAAATTTTCGCGGTTCACCCGTAAACAGGCCTTCTTGATATAAATTATCTAAATAAATAAAATGCAAGCTTATATACGGGCTTGCATTTTTCATAGTTGAAATTCAGTTTTTTATTTAAACCAAAAAATGAATATTTTCAGGTCCTAAAATACTATATATGCGTTTTGTCTTCTTCATAATTTTTATTGGAATAACATGCCTGGCCTGGGGTGCGCAGGTAGATACTGTAACCATTGCCAGCAAAGCCATGAAACGCTCTTATCAATGTATTGTAATTAAACCAGCAAATTACCCGGTTGGGGGAAAAGCTTTTGAAACAGTTTATCTTTTACACGGTCATGGTGGCAGCTTTAGTAATTGGTACAACCGCGTTCCTACTCTGGCAAGTTATGCGTCAAAATATAATCTCATCATAGTATGCCCGGAAGGCAAAACCGCCGGCTGGTACCTGGATAGTCCTATGGCAGATAGCATGCAGTTCGAAACTTACATTGGTACAGAAGTGCCGGCTTTTATTGATGCGCATTATAATACGGTGAAAAGCAGGAAAGGCAGGGCCATCACAGGATTAAGCATGGGCGGCCATGGGGGCCTTACCATTGGGATGAAACATCTTGATAATTTTGGAGCCTGTGGCAGCATGAGCGGTGCCCTGTTGTTATCAATGATTACTGACAAACGTTATGGCGTAGATAAATTGCTGGGTGACACCAGCCATAAAGATATTTATTTTCAGCATTCTGTTATGGCTTTACTGGAGAAACTTCCGAAAGATACACTGGCCATTATCATTGATTGTGGAACAGAGGATTTTATTGTTGAAATGAGCCGCCTGGTGCATGCAAAAATGCTGGAACTACATATTCCACACGATTATATTGAACGGCCTGGCAAACACGAATGGAAATACTGGGCTAACGCTGTAGAGTACCAGCTTTTGTTTTTCCGGAAATATTTTGATAGTAAACATTAATTTTTTAAGGCTTTATAACCCAGTGGAAAATATTTTCGCCAGGCATTTTCATTGTGCAATGCTTCCGCGTCAGTTGTTGTGAAAATTATTGTATGCTTATGAAGGCTTGTAATATGAGCTACGGTTTCCATATCTGTTATCATCGTTTTACTTTCTTTACCACCGGCATAAAAATAAAACCGGTGCTGTTTTTTCCACCGGGCATTTTCCATTTCCGTTTTTATTTGCGGTGCCAGCCAGAAGGCCGGTGAAAATACAAGTGCATTTCCGAAAACATCCGGGTAGGTTGCAGCAGCATAAAGGCTTATTAAACCACCCATACTACTCCCGCCGATAGTTGTGTATTTTGATTTTCGTTTTGTCCGGTAGTGATGATCTATAAATGGTTTCAAAGTATTAGCAAGAAAATCTACATAGGCTTTACCTTCCCCTTTACCAAATTCTTTTGTATCATAAGGGTTATATTCTGTCATTCTTTTTTCTCCGCCATGGTCTATGCCTACAATAATGCATTCATTATTCATTGAAGCTGCTGCACTGTCTAAAAATTCATCAATTCCCCATTCGCCGTAAGGTGCCGTTTTAACGTCGAATAGATTTTGGCCATCTTGCATATACCATACCGGGTAATTTTTTTTAGAGACTTCATAACCTGCAGGTAAATAAATCCAGATTCTCCGGTAGCGGTTAAGTTGAGGAATGAAAAACGCTGTATCTAGTATATGCACCTGGGCGGAAGCAGATGTTTCAATTTTATGTTGTGTGAAATTATCTGCCCAATTTTCTATAACAATGTCAAGCGTTGTATCTGACTGTAAATTCAATACACGGTTATTTATACCGGAACCATTTTTTGTTGTTTCAACGGATGTCCAGCTACCTCTGGTAAATTTGAAATCATACATATCCGGATGGCGGTTTTTTAACTCCAGGCTGTACTGTCCCGCACCTGCCCGGTGAAGTTTAAATGAGGCATCGCTTGGATTCCAGTTATTAAAATTGCCGGCAATAAAAATGTCCCCTTGAGAATCCTTTGGAGCCTGTATCCTGAGAGTAATATTGAACTGTGCAAATGCCGGTAGATATATCAGGCAGCATAGACCAAATAAAATTTTTTGCATGATTGAAGTTAGGAAATACAGTTCAACAAATTTTTGCTAAAAGTTCCATATATCTTTTCTGATTATATTCCTTGCTTCAATCATCAAAAGTTAATCTGACTAAGATAGAGCACCTGGAAAAAGCATGTTTTTCCATTGCATATTTTACGTATAATCTTTAACGTTAGTATTCTTTATAATCATTATTCTGGTAACCCGGTTTTTTTTTAACGCTAAATATTATAGTTAATATGGATAATTATATTACCTTTGCGCCAGTTCATTTATTTCCGCGGCATTTCAAGCCAGTGTATTATAGACCTCAACCATCCGTGAATACCCGCTTTACCTAGAAGCAACTTGCCTAAAATGATGAAACCAAGGTTTCATTTCCGCACTAATTTTTTAAAATAAACATATTGTTATTTCAAGACTTAAACATTATTAAGCCCATCCTTGATGCGCTTAACGAGGAAGGGTATACCACCCCCACTCCCATTCAGCAGGCTGCCATACCTGCAATTATGAATCAACAGGATCTGTTGGGCTGTGCCCAGACGGGCACAGGCAAAACCGCAGCATTCGCAATTCCAATGCTGCAATTACTCGCAAAGCCTAAAACTATGGCCAGTGGATCACGCCCCATCAGGGCCCTAATTTTAACGCCTACAAGGGAGTTAGCCATACAGATCCAGCAAAGCTTTGATGCTTATGGAAGGTACCTGCGCTTAAAAAACCTTGTCATTTTTGGCGGTGTAAACCAACAACCACAAGTAGACGCTTTGCGCCGTGGCGTGGATATTCTTGTAGCAACCCCAGGCCGTTTGCTGGACTTATGCAACCAGGGGCATGTTCAATTAAAAGATGTAGAAATCTTTGTTTTGGATGAAGCTGACCGTATGCTGGATATGGGATTTGTACATGATGTAAAAAGGGTAATTGCGAAAATTCCTGCTAAAAGGCAGACCCTATTCTTTTCCGCTACCATGCCGGTAGAAATTCAAAGTTTGGCAGACAGTATTTTAAATAACCCTGAAAAAGTTACGGTGACACCACCGGCTACTACGGCAGAGAGTATTGAGCAGTGGCTTTTCTATGTAGACAAACAAAACAAGCGTTCCTTACTTGAGCATATTTTGCAGGATCAAAGAATTGAAACTGCCCTTGTTTTCACCCGCACCAAACACGGTGCAGATAAGGTAGTAAAAGACCTTCATAGGATTGGAGTAAAAGCAGAAGCCATTCACGGTAATAAATCTCAGAATGCCCGTCAAAGAGCACTATCAAATTTTAAAAACCGGCAGACAAGGATCCTGGTTGCAACAGATATTGCGGCTCGTGGTATTGACGTAGATGATCTCGGTCACGTAATTAATTACGAAATACCGGAAATTCCTGAAACCTACGTACATCGTATAGGCCGTACCGGTAGAGCTGGTTCAACGGGTGTTTCACTTACATTTTGCGAGGCAGAAGAAACCTCAGATTTAAGAGATATTCAAAAATTAATTAAAAAAGATATCCCTGTAGATTCTTCGCATCCCTGGCATACAGAATTTACAAAAATTCAAAGCCGCCCGGTACCTGGTGCAAACAGGCAAGCAAGGCCACAAAGAAGGGAGCATGCGCCACGCCGTGATGGAAGGGCTATGCATTCAAATCGTTGGTAAATAAAGATATCATATTTAAATCCGCATTTCTTGCGGATTTTTTTTTGACATTGCATTTTAATTCTTACAGAGTATCGCCAGGCATTAGCATACCTTAAAGCCTACCCGAGTTTTTGTCACTGCCAAAGTTATTGGCATAATGGATTGACCGTATCACAAAACAGCATATGTTGACTCGCATATAAATTTACCCCAGACACACTATGAATTATTCATACCACAGTAAAACTTACAAGATGGCTTTTGATGCGTTGGCATCAACTTGCTCAACTTCGTTCCAGTTAAAATATTTACTGGCATTATTATAACAAATATCCTGTACCAATTTCCCCATCCATTCAATATCATTTGGCAATTCTCCTTTTTCTACATCAGCACCAAACAGGTTACACAAAATCCTTCTGAAATATTCATGACGCGGAAAAGAAATAAAGCTCCTGGAATCAGTTACCATTCCTACAAAATGACTTATTAAGCCCATATTAGAAAGCGTATTGAGTTGTTTTTCCATACCATCTTTTTGATCCAAAAACCACCATGCGGAGCCCCACTGTATTTTCCCTATGGACGAGCCATCATTAAAATTACCTGCCATAGTTGCCACCATCTCATTATCAGCCGGGTTGAGATTATAAAGAATGGTTTTGGTAAGCTTATTAACGGAATCAAGCCGGTCTAAAAATCCAGATAAGGCCTTTGCTTGAGGATAATCACCAATACTGTCGCAGCCTGTATCCGCACCCAGCTCTCGTAACATACGGCTGTTATTATTTCTTAAGGCTCCAAAATGAAACTGTTGCACCCAGCCTTTTTCATAATTCCATTCTGCAAAGTTTACAAGCATAGCCGCCTTAAATTTTGCAGCTTCATCCACTTCTATATTTTTCCCAGAACGGAGCTTAAGAAAAATCGCAGCAATATCTGTTTCTTTATATTCATCTGCATACAAATATTCAATCCCATGATCGGCTATTGAACACCCAACACTATCAAAAAAATCATGACGGCTTTTTAATGCTTCCAGGTAATCCGAATAATTATTTATATCTATGTTGGCAGCGGATTCAAGTTTGGAAACGTAACCATTGAATACACCTGAATCATTCACCTGCATAGCTTTGTCTGGCCTGAAAGCCGGCAACACTTTTATTTCAAAATCCTCTTGTTTTATTTTTTGATGATATTCCAACGAGTCTGTTGGATCATCAGTTGTGCATAAAATTTTTACGTTCACTTTTTTTAAGAGTCCACGAACAGAATAATTTTCTGTTTGTAATAATTCTGTACAATGTTCGTATATTTCTGTAGATGAAGCCGGAGAAAGCAATTTATCCATATTAAAGTATCGTTGCAATTCCAGGTGCGTCCAATGATATAATGGATTACGCAATGTATAAGGAACTGTTGCCGCCCAATGTTCAAACTTTTCTTTATCTCCACCATTTCCCGTACAATATTTTTCTTTTACTCCATTAGTACGCATGGCCCGCCATTTATAGTGATCACCATACAACCAGGCTTGGGTAAGATTATCAAAATTTATATCGTCTGCAATTTGCTGCGGTGGAAGATGATTGTGAAAATCAACAACAGGCATTGGAGCTGCAAATTCATGATAAAGCCGTTGCGCCGTTTTTGTATGTAGCAAAAAATTTTCGTCAAGAAATGCTTTCATATTTAATTTTTTAGAGAACGGATAATACCCATTTCAAGGCCCCGCAACTCAGCTAATCCACGCATGCGTCCTATGGCAGAATAGCCGGGGTTAGTTGTTTTATTCAAATCATCTAACATTTGATGGCCATGGTCAGGACGATAAGGAATAGGCATTTCCCTTTTTTGTTGCATCAATAATACTTCTTTCATCACGGCATACATATCGTTATCGCCACCGAGGTGGTCAGCTTCATAAAAATTTCCAGCATCATCTTTTTTTACATTCCGCAAATGAATGAAATGAATCCGTTCTCCTATTTCTTTTGCCATGGCAGGCAAATCATTGGCGGCGGAAGCGCCTAATGAACCCGTGCAAAAACAAACACCATTTGCCGGAATATTTACTTTAGTTAAAATATGATTGAAATCTTCCATTGTGCTTACGATTCTTGGCAAACCCAAAATTGAAAAAGGAGGGTCGTCTGGATGGATAGCTAGTTTCACACCGCACTCTTCTGCCACAGGAGCAATTTCTGCCAAAAAAGCGTAAAGATTTTCCTGTAAAGCATTTCTATCAATATCCTTATACGCTTCCAATTTCCTAAGCATATCCGCAGTAGTTGTCCGCTTTTCCCCCGGTATACCAAACATTATTACACCTGACAATGCATCTAATTGCTCTTTGGAATAAGAACGAAAACGTTCCTCTGCCTGTTGTTGAATTTTATCCGTATAGGTAGCCGCAGCGGCTTTTCTTTTTAAAATATAGATATCGAATACCGCCAAATCAACCCAGTTAAAATAAAGTGCCAGCGAACCATCAGACATTTTATAATCCAAACAAGTTCTTGTCCAGTCATTCACCGGCATAAAATTGTAGGTAATAACAGGTATGTTACAATGTGCCACATTGCGGATGGAAGTTTTATATTTTTCGATATACTCCTTGTAATTACCTGTTCTTGTTTTAATGTCTTCATGCACTGTAATGCTTTCAACAACAGACCAGGAAAAATTATTTTTCTCAACTTCGTTTTTTCTTTTCATTATTTCATCAACCTCCCATACTTCACCATGTGGTATGTGATGCAATGCCGTAACAATGCCTGTGGCACCGGTTTGATTAATATCGGAGAGGCTTACGGGGTCCTGGGGCCCGAACCAACGCCAGGTTTGTTCCATTTGTTTCATCAGCATTTATTACTTTTAAATTATACGCCGCTAAAGATAGAAAATCCGCCATCTACATTAATAACAGTACCTGTTACAAATTTTGATGCGTCACTTAATAACCATACTAATGCTCCAACTAACTCTTCCGGTTCGCCATACCGGTGGAACGGTGTGTTTTTAATTATCAGTTCACCACGCTCTGTTTTGCTTCCATTTCCGTTTGTCAATAATGTTCTGTTTTGTTCAGTGAGAAAAAAACCGGGGGCAATCGCATTTATCCGAATCGCATCTCCATAGCGGTTTCCCAATTCCACCGCAAACCATTTGGTATAACAGTCAATGGCACTTTTTGCCAGGCTATATCCCAATACTTTTGTTATTGCCTGCTGCGATGCCATAGAAGAAATATTAATTATGCTGCCTTTTTTTTGCTGGGCAATAGCGTCACCAAATATCTGGGTGGGTAGAACTGTTCCAAATAAGTTGAGGTCCATTACTTCCTTTAAAGCCGCTATGTCCAACTGAAAAATATTTTTATCCGGGCCAATAATGGCTCCGGGCATATTGCCCCCTGCCGCATTAACCAGTCCGTCAACTTTTCCATACGCTTTTATTAATACTTCTCTTGCTGCTAGTAATTCATTTTCTTTTGTAACATCGGCAATAAGTGAAATTGCTTTACCCCCCTGTTGTATTATTTCATTTGTTCTTTCATCTGCCACTTTTTTATTTCGTCCCAGCACTCCAACAACAGCACCTTCCTGTGCCAGTCCATTAATAAAAGAATAACCGAGTATTCCGGTAGCACCAGTTACCACTATTACTTTGTCTTTTAATGAAAACCTGTTTCCCATGGTCGTTATTTTAATTAAATATTATTTTTCTTTGAGCATTATTCTAAAAGGCGAAGCAGGTAAACCCCGTCCGACCGAACCATCCGGGCGGGCTTCCTTATTAAATAAATTTGCATCGCCAATCCGCAACCATCCGTAACGCAATGCAACAGGGTTTGTTACTTTATCATTCCATACTACTACTTTTTTGTCTTCAATTTTTGCTTCTGCGTCTACATACAGCAAGCTATCAGTTCCTGCTTCTCTATATCCAATTTCGAACCCTTGTACTTTATCTCCTTCTGCGAAAAGTGAAGAAGTAAACTTTATAATTACTTTTCCTTTTTCTATTTCTGCTTTTTTATATTCCGGCCCTTTATAATTTATTTTTTCTTCGCCATAACTTTTTGCCAAGGCAATGAGGGCCAGCCTTTCACCTACCTTCGATTTATGTACTGGGTGCATATTTTCCATGTTGCCCACATCAACCGTTACCGCCATACCTGTTTCCGGAATGTTTTTACTGGTTAAATACTGGGCTTCCCTCACTACTGCGGCTCCATCCAAATTAGCATAGCCAAATGGTGCCAACTGTACAAAATAAAAAGGAAGATTGGGCTGTTGCCATTTGCTTCGCCAACTGGTAATCATTTTTGTAAACAAATGGTAGTATTCATCTGCGTAGCCCACATTCGATTCGCCCTGGTACCATAACACACCTTTGATACCAAAAGGGATGACAGGATCAATCATTCCATTAAATAAAACAGAGGGCTCCCGCCAGGGGCGTTTGAAATAATAAAATGTTTGTGGCTCTTCCGGTTTTTTACCGATGCTATCTTTTTTCCATTTGCTTACTGCTGATTGATAGGCGACAGAATCTTTACCTGTATTTGCCTGGATGAATTTCCACCGGTCGATGTATTGGGAAAGAATGGAATCGCCGGTTAATATTTCACGGGGAGTCCATGCTTCAGCCGGTGTACCACCCCACGCGACAAAAATAATACCCACAGGAACATTTATTTCCTGTTGTATTTTTTTGGCAAAGTAAAAAGCCACTGCTGAAAACGAACCTGCATTTTCTGGGGTTGTATTTTTCCAGATAGAACCGGGTACATCTTCAAAATCCTGCAGGCCATATTGTCGTTTTACACTGAAGTAACGGATGTGAGGATAATTGGCATTTGCAATTTCAGTTTTAGCATCTGCATCCGATTTTAATGAAAAGCCCATATTCGACTGGCCGGATGCAAGCCAAACTTCACCAATCAAAACATCCTTTAACGTAAGACTGTTGTTGCAGGCAATGGTTAGTGTGTTGCTGTTCATGCTGGCTTTGGGCGTTGAGATAACAGCTTTCCATTCGCCGGAACTATTTGCATTTGTAACAACCGGGCTATTGCTCCAGCTTGCAGTAATAGTTACCTTCTCATTGGGAGAAGCCCAACCCCAGATATTTGCGCTGGATTGTTGCTGCAACACCATGCCATCACTAAAAATGGCAGGTAATTTTACATTGGCCAAACAATTACTGCTAACAAAAAGCAACGCCAGCACTATCAAACAATTTATTGAACCTATCTTTTTCATTTTCAGATTTTATTTATCCTGGTAAAAAACTAGTTCAGGTTTGTTATTGCTTTCTTTCGATTGAATAAGTACTTGTTTGTTTTTATCCTCATCATCACCCAGTTGTCTTGTTTCCCTTACCAGGACAAATGTGATTTTCTTTTCAGCATGTTTCATCATCAGTTCTGTCACATCCAGGTAATGGTCTTCAGGTTTGTTAGCAAAAGCCATTTCACCAGCAACAAATGATTTTTGTCCCACTTCATGTATTAATGCTTCTTTGATATCGAGTAATGGCGCATTGTTCCAATTCAGTGTTTTCTCATTCCATGTTGCATCAGGAATGCCATATACATGCAGGCGGAAAGGGCTTTCAGTCTTATCGGTGTAGCCATTTACTTTCAACAATACTTTTTGAGTTTTGCTTAAAGTGATGCCTGGCAAATCGAAAGACAAATACGCTACATTATTTTTTTCTGGATTGGCAGCATCCAATTGTACTCTTAATTCTTTTTGTAATCCATCACTCTTCGATGCGTATTTTCCGCCGGCAACTGTTGCATCATTATTTACACCAATTGTTTTTTGGGTGACGCCCTGTTTAGGAATGGTCAATAAGATTACTGATTGTGGCGGCAACACAATGTTTAGCTTTTTCGCCACTCCAATATTCAGTACCTGAGCTACTTCTCCATAATAATTTGGACTAACGATTTCTGCAGTAGCCACCGCACTTGAAGCAATACCTAATTTAGATAAATCTATTTTCGCATTATAATTGAACAGGCCCCGTTGTACCAGCCACATGTAATAATTGCCTGATTTTTCATCATAACTTGTATAACTATCTAATCCATTATCTTCTACCGAAGTTGTTGTTTGATACAGCGGTCTTTGATTTTTAAATCCTTTGGCAAATAATCGCACCACTTCTCCGGTACGTTGTATGCCTGAAACATTATAATCCAGTTCATTGGAAGGCCCATCGCCTTTTGCAAATAATTTAATTTCCCTGACTCTTGCATTGGCACTGCCATCTATGAGCATCCGCACTTTATCTGTTGTTACCGGAGTTTTAAAAATGGTAAATACCTGCGCATATTTATTGTCCTTTTCATTGGTTCCGGGTATATCTTTCCATTTATCCACTGCCCAGTATTGCAGTTTAAATTTCTGAATGCGGTCGGGGCTTGTATAAACACCGCCATCACTCCCTGTGTAAATTACAGCACTTCCTAACTCGTAATTTTTTTCCAGATTAATTTGCACCCATTGTTGCGCTGTACTTGTATCGCCATGCCAGGTTGATGCATTTGTTTTTATACCATCGGTTACAAACTGTGCTGTGCCTGCCCCTCTGCTTGCTGTTACATTTTTACCAAACGCAATATTTTTATACGCATCTTCTACAATTCTTTTACCCTGCCAGATAAAATGATGGCCGGATTTTACGCCCCGTGGATAAGGGCCACTTTGAGTATTAGCAAATTTGAAAGCCCAGATACCGTAACCGCCATTCTTCATATTATTGGCATAGATGCCTGCCCATTCTGAAAATAATGAAGGCGAGTCCATCGTTTCTTCTTTATCTATAAGGTACGCATTCATCCAGCGGCCAATCTCTGTATAGGCAACAGGCAATTCATGATGCGCCGGATGATTTTCTTTTAAAATTTCTTCTATATTTTTTATACGGCTTTCGTAACCAACGGCCGGTGAGTTGTATGAATGCGTGGAGAATATTTCCAGTAAATCTTCGTCAACTTTATTGCCATGATAATCGGTACGGATATTTTTTGCAACGGCTGCCCACCATTCGGGATTATTGCCAGCGGTAACGGGGCCAACAAATTTTGGCACCAATTTCTTCCCGTAGATTTTGTTTACATCTTCCACAGCAGAATGAATGGCATCGGAAACAATCTGCATAGCCATAATCCATTGGTCTAATTTCATGGGACCGGAGTTGCGGTGATTGGGTTCGTTTTGCAAAGCAAACATTGTTACATCCCCCACCTTTGCCGCATAAAATGCAATGGCATAATAACGCTGCCATTGCATCCATTTATTACTCCAGTTATCTTCGAAATCGGTACTACCGAGTTGCAGTAGTCCATCTACCTTTAATCGTTTTAGTTCTTTAATAGCATAACTAAAATCCATTGCATTGGTAGATGAAGTATCCATCCTGTCGTAAAGCGGAAGCAGTTCATTCCACTTTATAAATTTGTTTTTTTCCGGATTTAAACGCAATTCATTTTTACGTTTATCAAACTCTGCAACTGATGATAATTGTTCATCATCCTGCACAGCAGATGGCGGAACAAAAGAATTTAAACTGGCCCATACCCTCAAACTGTTTATGCCGGAATATTCAAGCCATCCTGATACATTACTACCAGGGATATAATAACCCTGGTTGTACCCGACATACTTTAATGATTTGCCGGTAACTTTATTTTCAACAGTAATAATGACATCCTGTAGCTCTGTAGAATTATTTGCCTGCTTAATGGAAGAAGTAACCGTTGGTGGTTCAGGCATATTGGGCGTAAGCGTTCCAAAAGCTTCCATTTCCATAATGCTGATGGGTTCGCCATCATCACAAACCAAACGAATTTTAAAAGTAGAGATGGCAGGATTGTAATTGAATACCGCAGCAATCTGGCGGTTTTCATGCACTTCGCTTTTAGGAAAATCGCTCCAGTTGGCATCATCCCAATATTGCAGTTTAAAATTTTTGATGCTCCAGAAACCTGCCGCCTGTGTCATTTCATCCGGCCTTTTCTCGGAGTCCATAATACCGCTATGAATTTTTATTTCGCTGATGTTATAATATTTCTGCAAATCAATTTCTACAATATGTGGCGGATTGCCATTGGCCGCTTTCCAAACAGAATTGCGGGTTATTTTCCCATCTACCATATTACTTGCAGGATGCAACTTGTCTTCTGAACTAACGGTAACCGGTTTATGCAATGCAATATTTTGCTGCTGCGCCTTTACGGTAACACTGCAACAAACGAATAAAGAAATAACGGCCGTGCTTAAAATGTTCATCATGTCTTAATTCTTTAGGATTAGGTAGAATAATGATAAAGAGTTCTTAATACAGGATATGGGTGAGGTATTTGATTCATCATGTTTACAATTACTTTGTGAAAAATGACCTTTCTGTTATTCCTTCTGTTAAATCTAAA